>JAKEHD010000387.1 GCA_022615215.1 Blastocatellia bacterium | reverse complement strand
GAAATCTCTGAAGAAAGAAAAAGGGCGGCGCACTCCACATAAGCGTTCCTCTCTGGAAAAATTTTCATTTTGCCCCGCGCGCAGTATATTCGGCGATGGTCCGATCTAAACTTGAATCTTTGGGAATCGATATAGACGAGTTGTAATAGAAAGGCTTGAATTCACGAGGGATAAAAAGTCAGTGTGACCGAGGCTATAATGTCATCAATTAGGGGAGTGAGAGATGCGTGCTTCCGCTACCCCCTCTGCCAAATCTGCCATACTTTTCAACCGCTGATACAACAACAGAACGCCCCGGCTCAGGTGCGCTTTGAATTGCAGTTCCAAATCCGCTTCGGGGTCCAAACCGTCTTGTGCTAATCGCTCTCGGAGTAATGCGAAAAATAATGAATCCCACTGCCCTGTGAGCGTGTAGCGGTTGAACTCGCGCGCCTGCTCACGGCGGCCCGTCACGAAATGGTCCGCATGCAGAGCGGTTTTGTTTGCGGCTCATTCGGCCACACGCGCCTTTTAACAGTTATGCGCGAAGGGGTCAAGACTGCGCGAGGATCCTATAGCGACAGAGCCTGAAGCTCGAAAAATTCACAAAATCCGGTCTGAGTCGTCTTTCAATAGAATAATGGTGATCTACTGATCAAGCTTGAGAAGGGTTTTCAGAAAGGATGAAGGCCATTAGTCCAAAGTCCAAAGTCCAAAGTCGAAGGTCGAAAATCATTCCCGGACCTTCGACTTTCGACCTGAGACTGTCATCCTTTACTGAGACCTTTGAGGTTCGCCGCTCGCGTTCTGATATATGACTAAAGCGATACTCGTTGCGACACTGACCGCACCGCCGGAGCCTGCGGGCGAAGACACGGCCGCCCTTGCGGACTCGGCCCGATGGCTGGAGGTGCGGGCGGACCTCGCGGGCGACATCGCCCCGGATTGGTTGCGCAGCCGATGGCCGGGAAGACTGCTCTACTCTTTGCGGAGCCGCGCCGAGGGCGGCTCCTTCGAAGGCTCCGCTTCGCAGCGCAAGGACCGCCTTCTTGAAGCATCGAGGCATTACGACATCGTAGACCTCGAATGCGACAGAGACCTCTCTGTCGACCTGCTGGCCAAAATCCCGCCCGAAAAGCGATTCGTCTCCTGGCATGGCAGGGCAAGCGATTTCGAAAGTCTCAAGGCCAAATTCGAGCAGATGTCCGGGGTCGGAGCGAGGGTTTATAAACTGGTTCCGACGGCCGTCCATACAGGCGATGAGCTTGCGCCTCTACGTTTGCTGAAATCCCTGAATCGCTCGGATGTAGTCGCCTTTGCCGCAGGTCAGACGGGATTCTGGACGCGCCTCGTAGCGCCTCATCTCGGCGCCCCCATCGTCTTTGGATTGGTCGGGAAAAAGCGAAAAAATAATGGCGAGCCGTCCATATCGCAATTGATGGAAGACTACGGTCTCCCGACGCTCGCGCCTTTCGAGACCATATACGGCATAGTCGGAAGTCCCATATCTCATTCGCTCTCTCCCCGATTGCACAATGCCGCATATCGCGCGCGCGGGCTGCCCGCGCTCTTTGTGCCCTTTCATGCGGACTCGTTCGCCGCTTACTGGCAGAAAGTCGCCGGGGGCGGGACGCTCGACGCGATGGGACTATCTCTCAGGGGACTGACCGTAGTCTCTCCGCACAAGGAGGCCGCGCTCGGTATGGCGGGGGCGAGCAGTCCCATAGTGGAGCGTGCCGCCTCCACGAATATCTTCATACGCAAAAACGGCATCTGGAAGGCAGACACAACGGACCCCGAAGGCGTCCTTATGACGCTCAACGAACGGGGAGTGAAGGTGGCGGGCAAGAAAGTCGCCGTCATCGGTTGCGGCGGGTCGGGCCGAGCCATGGCTGCGGCGCTCGATCAAGCCGGGGCCGATGTGATGCTGGTGAACCGGGGGATGGAACGCGGGCGCTTCGCCGTAGGGCTTCTCGGATTGCCGTTCGTGCGGCTTTCGGAATTCAGGCCGCACGGGCTCTCGATAGTTGTGAATGCGACCCCTGTCGGACGCGACGACGGCGAAATGCCTTTTCAGGTCGAAGGGCTGAACCGGGACGCGGTGGTGGTCGATCTGGTTTACGGATCGGCTCCGACGCCGCTCGTTGAAAGTGCCATCGCTCAGGGGCGAAAGGCGATTGACGGAAGAGAAGTGCTCTTCACTCAGGTGCGCCGCCAGTTCCGATTGATGACGGGCGAAGATATGCCTCTCGATCTGGAACGCGAGGTGGCAGGCAGAGGTCGGAATGCAGCGATGCGTGATGCTTCCTGAACTACGTCCGGCAGCGAGTACGCTTCCGTCCTTTGTCAGTTGTCCGTTGCATTTCTTTCATTACTCCGGCTAAAGGACGACGGACGACGGACAGATCACGCATCACGCATCATTTGCAAGCCGAGCGGTTTTGAGGTATTAAAACAGAACCCATGAAACACGTAAGAATGCGAGACCTTATGGATAGCGCTCAGGAAGCCGGAGCGAAACTCGACATAAAGATTTCTTTCTTGCTGTCGGCGTTTCAGGGAACCTGGCTGAATACCGATAGCGAGACGCGCGGCGTAGTAAAGATTCTGCTTTCGATCCGTGAAGGCGATCTGATCGTGCAGACCTTCGGAGAGAGCAGCATCTCGCCCCGCGATTGGGGAGAGGTCCGTGCGGATGCCATCTATTCAGGCAGCATCGACTCCGAGGAGCCGCAGGCTTTCACTGCCCTTTATGATTTCGGCTTTATGGAGACACACGTTCAGGCGAACCTGAATCAGGGCCTGCTCGTCGTCGGATTCTTTAACACGTTCAAAGACGGAAGCAATCGCTCGGACTATTTCTCCAGAGAGTTCTTCCATAAGGCGGTCAATTGATATACTGCGCGCGAGGTAAAATGAAAGTCTTCCTGGGAGCGCAGGCCGACTGCCTGCAAGCGTTTCCGCATGCAGGGTATTGAGAGAAACCCTCGATTCTTCCCGTGCGCAGTATAGAAGGGCTGAAGAATGAGACCGATGAGAAACACGAGAACCGATGATCTGTTGGAATCTGATGCGGCGCAAGAGACCAGAGAGAGGCTCGACCCCTCTCCGCTTCTCGGGACGTGGTTGAATACGGATGGTCGAGCGCGTGGTATCATCAAGATCGCTTTCAGAATGACCGGAGATTCTTTCAAGGCGCATGCATTGGGCGCGTGCGAACCCTCGCCGTGCGATTGGGGAGAGGTGGACGCGGCGCTTTTTGCAGACACCGCAGCGTCTCTCGAAGGGACGAACTTCAGCGCCTTTTACGATTTCGGTTTTATGGACGCGCACCTGCAAGGTTATATAAGGCAGGGCGTCCTGGTCGTTGCTACCTTCAACCGTTTCAAGGACGGCAGCCGTCGCTCGAACTATTTTACGAAAGAGTTCTTTTACCGTCTGGAAACGGCGAGCTAAAGGACGAAATGGATTTCGATCTAACCCCATCTCAACAGGAACTCTTATGTCGCGTGGCGGAGATGGCGCGCGACAGGTTCGCGCCGCGCGCCGCCGACTATGACGAGAGGGCGGTCTTTCCAGCCGAAGATTTCGAAGACCTGTTCCGGGAGGGCTTGCTCTCAGCAGTAGTCCCTGCGGATTACGGAGGCCTCGGACTCGGCCCTTATTCGGGCGACGTGTTCACCCTGTGGATGATTACCAAAGAACTGGCGAAAGCAGACCTCTCGCTCGCTCGCTGCTGGGAAGGGCATTCAAACTCGCTTGTGCTGCTTGCGGGGCTGGCCGATGAGAAGCAAAAAACTCGATGGTTCGAAGGCGTTGTGAAGCGCGGCGAGAAGTGGGTCGCCTGGAGCGGCGAGCCGCTGTCATCTGCGCCCGGCGAAAAATCCTCGTTCGGCACACGTGTGGAGAAGACCGCCGGAGGCTGGCACGTATCGGGCAGCAAAGTGTTTTGCACGAGCGCGGGCGGGGCCGATTGGGCCATCCTGCTTGTGAACACGGAAGGGCCGGGAGGGGCGCGCCACGCTTCGGCTTCTCCCGAAGGTTTATTGATGCTGGCCTGCGATCTGTCGGACGCGACCGTCACCTTCGATGGTTCCTGGTGGAACCCGATAGGCATGCGCGCGACCGTAAGCCACCGGGTCTGCTTCGATAGGACTTTCATACCCGAAGACCACCTGATAGGCGGTCCCGGCCAGTATCTCAAGGACGGATGGCAGACCTGCTTCATACCGCATTACGCGGCAAGTTTTTTGGGCGCTGCCGAGGGCGCTTACGATTATGCGATGGAGCATTTGAAGAGACAGAATAAGGGCGGCGACCCTTATGTTCAACAGCGCGTCGCTCAGATGGCTCTCAATCTCGAAACGGCCCATCTCTGGCTGCGCCATGTCGCCCGTTTGTGGGAGACGGGCAAGTACGAAGAAGCGAAGCTGGCCGGAAGCCGCGCGCGTTATGCGATAGAACATCTGGCCGAAGAGACGGTCAGACACTCGATAAGGGCTTGCGGCGCTCGCTCATTGAATCGCCCAAGCCCACTGGAGCGCATATACAGAGACCTGTCCTTCTACATACGTCACGATAATGACGATCATATTCTCTCGATGATCGGCAAGTCGCTGCTCGGACAGCCCTTCGACCCGTCTTTTTATAAACCCTGATCGGGCGCTTGCCACAGCACTTTCGAAGACAGGAGATCGAAATGGAAGCCGGGAAACGCAAATACAGTTTGAGTATATGGCTGCTGGCCTTCGGGTACTTCAGTTTCTACATACCCTACAGTTCTCTCATCAAGGCCATCACCGAAGGGTCATTGTCGGGCGCAAGCGGGTCGGTATCGGGGCTTGAGTTATTGCCCTCGACCGTGATCGCCACATTCATCGTCATGCTTCTCTTCATAACGCTGATGGGCTGGTGGAAGTACGCCGGACGCCGCACATTTTTCGGACTCAGCATCCCGTTTCCGAGCCGCGTGACCTTCATATCGGGAATCGGGTTTGCCGTCATAATAGCCACGACCACGCTGGCCTACAGCTTCAACGGAGTCTCCATAATATTCGCGCTGCTGCTGCTTCGCGGCGGCGTTCTGATAATCGCGCCTACAGTCGACGCGGTATTCAAACGCCGAGTGCGATGGTTTTCCTGGACCGCCCTTGCCTTGAGCTTCACGGCATTAGGAATCGCCTTCTCGGATGTTGACAATTACCGTATGACCACGCTCGCGTCCCTGAACCTGGCCGCTTACTTGACGGGCTATCTCGCGCGGCTCCCGTGCATGACGAGGGCGGCCAAATCTCGTGAGAAGGCCCTCACCTATCGCTACTTCGTCGAAGAGCAACTGGTCGCTATGCCCGTGCTCGTAGCGATACCAGCGATTTACGCGCTCACGGGTGCGGGCAATGCGGCGATGGATTTGCGGCGCGGCTTTACGACGTTCTTGGGAAGCGAGGCGATAATCCCTGCGCTGATGATAGGAATCTTTTATGCCTGCTTGGGAATTTGCGGGACGTTGATCTACCTCGACCGGCGAGAGAATACCTTCTGCATACCGCTGAACCGATGCTCAAGTCTGCTTTCGGGCGTGGCGGCGTCTTACGCGCTCGCTTTTTTACTGGATCAAAAGCCGCCGAGCGCATCTCAACTCGTAGCGTCCGGGCTTGTCATAATAGCGCTTCTTTTCCTTTCACCGCTTCATCATCTCGATATATATATCGCAAAGCTCAAGAGCGCCTTTGCCGGAAACCGGAAAGCTCTGCCCTCGATTGCGGAAGATGGATCGCGGGTTGCGGATTTATCACCCGTCACATCACGGTTGATGCCCGCCGCCCGCCGAGTCTTCCTGTTCGTCTGCGGAGGAAACACTTTTCGGTCTCCCATCGCTCAGGCTATCTGCACTGCCGAGATTGCCGCTCGTTTGAATATCTCTGCGGATGAACTCTCGAAAGCGGGCATAGAGGTCATCAGCGCAGGAGTGAAAGCCAGGCCCGGCGAGCAGATGAAACCTGACGCCCGGCTCGCATTGGCTCGCTTATGCGTGACGGCGCACGATCACGTTTCCCGTAGCGTCACTGCCGATATGATCGAGCAGGCCGAAGCCGTTTATTGCATGACCGAAGAGCAGCGACGGGCGATCTTAGGTATCGCTCCGACGGCGAATGTGCAATTGCTCGACCCGGACCAGGATATAGAGGAACCCCACGAGGGCGAAGGTGCGGCCGAAAGGTTCGCCCGAAGGATTCAGGAATTGATTCGCATGCGCTTCGACGGGTTTGAAAGGAAACCGCAATTGCAAGGGTGAGCAATGATGAATCGCTCGCTGAGATTTCATTGGAGTTTGTCACAGGCCGGAGATAAATTTCGAAGATCGCAGGCTACGAAAGAGATGTCGGGATTGCCGAGTTTCGAGGCGCAGGTTGACTTGTGCCGACGCGCCGAAGAGTGCGGCATCGATTCGATGCTCATGGCCATAGGCTTTTCAAGGCCCGACCCTTTGCTGCTGTCTACGGCAATCGGCATGGAGACGAGCCGAATAAAATTCATGGTCGCCTGCCGCGCGGGACTGATTTCGCCTGCGGCATTCGTGCAACAGATAAACACACTCTCTACGCTCATACAGGGCCGCGTACACATAAACATGGTCTGCGGCCACACTCCGCACGAATTGCGCTACTACGGCGATTTCCTCACGCACGATGAGCGATATGACCGGACGGACGAGTTTCTGACCGTTTGCCGCGCTTTCTGGAATGGCCGAGAGCCGGTCAACTTCGAAGGGAAATACTACCGCGTAGAAGACGGCCGGTTGAACACCCCTTTCATTTCCGACGAGCGGGAAGCGCCGGAAATATATTTAGGCGGCAACTCCGAAAAGGCCGCAGAGCTTGCCGTCACGCACGCATCATGCCTCTGGCGATTCGCCGACGCGCCCATGCGCGTTCGCCCGGCCATCGCGCCCGTTTTGGAGAAGGGAACCGAGGTTGGATTGCTCGTCGCGCTCATAGCGAGACCCACGCGCGAAGAATCGCTGCGGGCTGCCGGTTCGTTGATCGAAAACTTCGGCGCGGAGACAAAGCAAGTCCACAGGGAGTTCGCAAGAAAATCGGATTCGGTGGCTTTCACCTCGACTTATAAACTTGCGGAGAGCGCGGAGTCCGCCTGGCTTACGCCTTACCTGTGGACAGGGGCCGTGCCTTATCTCGGAGCGCCGGCCATCGCGCTCGTCGGATCATTCGAAGACATTGCAACAGCCCTGATGGAATACAAAGAGATTGGAATCTCTCAATTTCTTTTTTTAGGATGGCCCGACATCGAAGAGATGACCTTTTTCGGGAGCGGGGTATTGCCGCTCATCAGAAAACAGGAACTCAGTCTATATTCAGCCGTCAGCCGTCAGCCGTCAGCCCTCAGCCGTCAGCCGTCAGCCCTCAGCCGTCAGCCATCAGAGCGGAAAGCTGATAGCTGAAAGCTGAAGACTGATAGCTGAAAGCTGAAGACTGATAGCTGAAAGCTGAAGACTGATAGCTGAAAGCTGAAGACTGATAGCTGACAGAAGATATGGCGTTGAGGTTTCATTGGAGAATGCTGCAAGGCGGGGACAGGTCGGGCAGCGGGCTTTCCGCCGAGCGCGTGGCGCGGGAAGCGGCCCTGCCCGACCTGGAGGCGCAGATCGATTTCTGCCGCCGCGCTGAAGAGTGCCATATCGATTCTCTTCTGGTCGACATCAATTATGGCAAGCCCGACCCTATGGTTCTTTCTATGGCGTTAGGCCGAGCGACTGAAAAGATAAAATTCATGGTCGCCTATCGGCCGGGGCTTATGTCGCCCGCGCTCTTCGTTCAGCAGGTGAACACATGCTCCGTGCTCACGGGCGGGCGCATCGCGCTCAACATCGTGTCGGGCCACTCGCCACGTGAACAGCGTTATTACGGAGACTTTCTTTCGCACGATGAAAGATACGAGCGCGCGGACGAGTTTTTATCCGTCTGTCATGCTTTCTGGGAGCGAAACGGGGCGGTGAATTTCGATGGCAAGTATTACCGCGTAGAAGACGGGCGATTGAATACTCCATTCGTCTCGGACGAAAGGACGCATCCTGAGATATATCTCGGCGGGAGTTCCGAGCAATCCCGCAATGTCGCCCTGAAACACGCGGATTGCTGGATGCGATTCGCCGACGCGCCGGAGAAGATAAAAGAGCAAATCCGACCGGCGCTCGATAGCGGAACCGAAGTGGGGCTTCGACTTTCGGTCATAACGAGACCCACCCGCAAGGAAGCCGTGCGAGCCGCGCGCTCATTGATCGAATCCGCGCCGGTCGAATCGAGAAGGGCCGATGAAAAGCGATTCGTGACGGGGAGCGATGCAGTATCGATGAAAAAGACTTTCGAGCTGGCCGAAGACGAATGGCTGACACAGTGTCTATGGACAGGGGCCGTTCGCTCCTTCGGGGCATCTGCTATGGCGCTCGTAGGAACGCCTGAGGAGGTCGCTTCCGACATATTAGAGTTTGAGGAAGCGGGCGTCTCTCAATTCATACTGGCCGGTTGGCCCAAGCTCGATGAGATGATCATATTCAGTAGAGAGGTCATGCCGCTGCTGAATGTGTGATGCGTGAAAACATGCAGGGGAGCAGGGGAGCAAGGGAGCAGGGGAGATATAGAGGCGGTGAAACTAGAGTTCCATTACCCCGGCCCCCTGCACCGGAACCGCGGTCGGCGTCCCGACCTCCTCTGCATCCGACGCATTCCGCATTAGAAAAGGGAACTCGAATGCGCATATTCGTATCAGTCCGTCACAGGTATCCCGCAAGCCTTGGGGGGCCGGGAGGAGGGCGCATATACGACTTCATAGTCAAGGGGCTGGCAGAACTCGGACAGGATGTTTATTACTTCCCGCAGGAAGGAGCCTCGATGCCGCCCCCCTCTGGAGTGACGCTTGTTCGAGGGCCGGTCTGGGACGCGGACGTAATGCATTTTCGAAGGGAGGATGATTTCCCCGAAGAAGCCCGCAGGCGCGGCAAGCCCTGGGTTGTCACCTGTCACACGGATATAAGTATATGGGGCTTTGATCGCGGCATTGCGACAGACAATTGGATATATATTTCGCGGACGCTTGCCGAAACCTACGGAAGTTCGAGATACGTTCTCGCGGGGATAGACCCGTCCGAGCTTATTTACTCTGAGACCAAAAGCGATTATTTCCTGTTTGTGGCTTCGACGAAACTGATAATGCAAAAAGGGCTGGAGATCGCCGTTTCGCTTTCCCGCGAGATGGGATTCGACCTCGTAGTGGCAGGCTCTCCGCCTGACAAAAAAATAGTCGAACAGGTTGCGGCGCTCTGCAAAGAGAACGGCGTCAGATATGTCGGCGAAGTCTACGGCACGCAGAAAGCCGAACTCTTTGCCGGGGCTAAGGGCCTTCTTTTTCCAACCCAACTCAACGAAGCATTCGGGCTGGTCATAGCCGAATCGCTTATGTCGGGGACGCCCGTCATAAGCAGCAACCATGGCGCTTGCCCTGAATTGATCTCGTCGGACGTGGGCTTTGTGTGCGCGAACGAAGATGATTACAAATACGCCATCGAGCATGTAGATGATATTTCTCCTGAGCGATGCCGGGAGCGCGCCATGAGCGATTACCACTATCTGAAAATGGCCGGAGAGTACATTAGGGAATATGAAAAGGAGATGTCTCTATAATTTCCGGTTCATGTACGGGTGGCCCTCTGTGGCCACCCCTCATTGATAGCCATCCTGTTGTAGGTCATCGAGGGGCGACCATCGTAAGGTCGCCCGTACAGGGTTTTCAAATTTTCATCTGAAATGAACGCCAACCCTTTTGCGCGAAAACTCGGATTCGACTCGAAAGACCGGCTCGCAATCATACATGCCGACGATATAGGAATGTGCCAGGCCACCCTGTCCGCCCTCGACGACCTGGCGGATTTCGGACTCGTCAAGTCATGTTCGGTGATGGTCCCCTGTCCCTGGTTTCCTGCGGCCGCCGACTGGTGCCGCAATCACCCTGATGTGGATGCGGGCGTGCATCTCACCCTCACAAGCGAATGGGACGGCTATCGATGGGGACCGCTCTCGACGCGCGATCAGGCTTCAGGTCTCGTTGACGAAGAAGGCTACTTTCACCGCGACGTTGATTCTCTATGGTCGCGCGCGGACCCTTCCGCCGCTCTCGTTGAAATGAGGGCGCAAATAGAGCGGGCGCGCGCGATGGGTCTCGATCCCACGCACCTGGATTGCCACATGCACGCGGCTGCCGATGAGAGATTCATTCATCACTACGCCGAGATGGCGTTGGATCTGAAGCTGCCCGCTCTGATAGTGCGAAACTGGCCGCGTTGGAGAGAAGAGACGAAGCTAAGGGTCGGCGAATGGGAAGAGAGAGGGCTTCCCATTTTCGATCACCTGAAAGTGTTGAACCTGAGCGCGTCTCTCGATGACCCTGCGCGAGGGGCGCGCGAGGCATTCGACGAATTGCCGCCGGGCCTGTCGTGCGTACTCATACATCCGGCTTCGGACACGCCTGAGTTGCGGGCCATAGTACCGAACTGGCGGGCGCGCGTGGCCGATTATGAGGCATTCTTGAGCGAGGAGCTTTTCGATCATATCAGAGATTCCGGCATACACTTGATCGATTACCGGTCAGCCATCAGTCTTCAGCCGTCAGCTTTCAGACTAAAAACTGATAGCTGATAGCTGATAGCTGATGGCTGAGTGAATGAAATGTCGTTTACGGATATTTTCCAGTCCGGCTTTCGTTTGCGCGAAAAGGTTTGCATCCTCGCGCCCGGCCCGAATGGAAAAGGGTGTTACGGCGAGATACCCTCCGACTTTCAGGTGATCGCCGTCAGCAAGGCCGTGCTCATACCAGAGGTTCGGGCCGAGTTATGGATGATGAACCACGTGGGTCAGGATTGGTACGATGAGGCCGACAGCAAATTCGAAGGCGTGCGGGTCTTTATGTACGAAGCGGCGATGAAAGCTGAGGAAAAGAGTCTTCCTTTTGAAGCCCGCCTTGCGGGCAAGAGGGATTGTTACTATTTCGAGCCGCCCGATGAGGCGCTCGAAACCGGAGTGTGTCTTCCTGTGGACGGGTTTATCAGAATAGGCGCGACCGTTTCGGCGTGCGCCCTTCAATTCGCTTACAATTTCGGGGCCTCCGAAATACTTCTGTGCGGCGTCGATATGTCGGGCGACGGATACTTTGATGATACATCCAACGCTCATCCCAATCACGGTGAAACGTGGTCAGCCGTCGAGAGGATGAATCCGCTGATAAAATGGATGACTGAAGAGAGGGGCCTGAAAATATTCACCTTGAGCCGGACGAAACTGGACGTGCCGGCTATCGGAAGGATGAAGGATGAGGGATGAAGGACTCCGTGAAGGATGAAGGATGAAGGATGAAGGATGAATCGACCGTATCGCAACCGCTTTCATCCTTCATCCTTCCGCCTTCATCCTTTTCGAAGCGGCCGGTGTTCATTGCAGAGGCAGAAAATGAAAAGCGTTCTTCATAAAGCTTCGAGGATAGATATCCTCGACGAACCTTTTCCTCATATCGTGATCCGCAATGCGCTCGAAGGAGACCTCTATGAGCGACTGGCCCGCGCCTGGCCGGGCGCGGAAATCATTCTCGATGGAAGGGAGCCTCTGAGTAACAGGAACTATCGCTACTGCGCGCGCGATGTGCTGTCGGATGAGCGAATAAGCCCTCTATGGCGAGACTTTTGCACTTATCATACTTCGCGGGATTTTTACCTTGAAGTCATATCGCTTTTCGGAGACCGCATAGCTTCTTTGCATACGAGCATGGAAGCGAGGCTTGGCAAAAGGCTGGAAGACCTGAGCACGTCTGTACGTTTCAAAGAGGAGTTCCGCGACATCGCCCTCGAATGCCAGTTCACATATACGGCTCCGGTCACCGCAGCGTCGAGGTCGGTCGGCCCGCACATTGACCGTGAGGTGGCCCTCTACGCAGGGATGTTATATTTCCGCCTTGACGAAGACGACTCGACGGGCGGAGACCTTGAACTCCATAGCTTCACTGGAACGCCCGCGTTCTTTAAAGAGAGCCGCTTCGCGCCGGACAGTCGAGTGAAATTGGAGAAGGTGATCGAATACAGAAAGAACACGCTCGTCTTCTTTCTGCATTCGGTCGCTTCCGTTCATGGCGTATCGCTGAGATCGGCGACTGTGTATCCCCGACTCAATGTCAACTTCGTGGGCGAGTTTCAGACCGCTATCTTCGACGTGAGCAGGTATCAAACTATAGAGCAGGAGACCCTATAGTGACCATTGCCTTCATAGCGTGTGTGGAGCGAGGCTACCTGGAAGAACAGGCGATGCTCTTGTGCCGCTCGATTCGCCGTTACGCGGGCCGCTTCCGCGCGTCTCGGAT
>JAKEHD010000386.1 GCA_022615215.1 Blastocatellia bacterium | reverse complement strand
CTCTCGATGAAAAGTGTCAATTCATGCCGCGCAGAGTATATCACAGCGAAACGTCACTTGGTTCGAATACAAGAATCCCTGCCGGAGCCTTGTTTTTCATCTCTTTGTCTTTCGTTAGAAGTGGAATTCCATATTCCTCTGCTACTTGCAACACTAGGGCATCTCCTCCTTTTAGCCCCGTTCTGGCCCCCAGCAGACAAGCTCTTTCTGCAACTGCAAGTGTAATATCAAGCCAGTTGATACTTGGCAATAAAGTTAAACTCTTATAGACATTGCGCGCAGCCTCTTCGCTGTTTGTTCTTCTTCGTATCACACAAACCGTTTCGACCAGAACCAACACGGGGCATAGAGCCTCCATCTCGAAGTTCACCATTCTCTCAAAGAAGGGATAGCAGTCGCTGTGGAATATGTCGTTCGGATCAAGCCCGCTGATGAAGATGTTGCTGTCAATGACAAGCCTCATCTCTGTCGCTCCGCTGCAACATCTTCAACACTATTGCCTCCGCTGGATAGCGCGCCTATCTGTTCGATGCAGCGTGAGAAGACTTTCTGCCATTCCGAAGAATCAAGCCCTTTGTAGATACCTGCACCGGTACCGGTTTCTTCAGAGACAGCGAGTTGACTTCTTTTGAGATATAGTTCTCGTTCTATCTGTTTTATTTCGTTTATGAGGTTGAGTCTTTCTTCCTGTTCCATAATTCACCTTCGGGTGAAAGCATAACGCACTTTTGGCAAACTGCCCAACCTGATTTATATTCGACCTATCCCTCTCCGAGCAGAGACCTGCGCAGTTCCGCCACCGCCTGCTCTGCGCTGAAATCGGGATAGGCGTAGCATAGGTCGAAAATCTCTGTGGCAAGTCTTATAGTCTGGCGAAGGTTTATGAGACCGTTCTCCAAACATTCGAGCAGCCCGTGAGAGGCTTCCAGATACCTGTCGCTCAGGTCGTAAGAGTATGCCTGACGGTGCAGCACGTAGAGCCGCGCCATCAACTCGTCGAGCGCAGCCGCGCTCAGATTGCCTTCGAGCGGGAGTATCTGCTCCTCGCTCAACCATCGCCTGTAATCGAAGGTGTTCGCCGAAGGGGTGACCGCGAACATCAGTAACAAATGGCTCTTGTCTGCGAGACGAAAGGGGTGCTCGCGCCGCTGGTGCTCAAGGTCCGCTTCGCTCAGTCGACAATCGGGGTGCGAGGCCATCGCAGTGTAGATCATCGCCTTGAAAAAGTTGTCCGCCCTCTCACGGCTGCGCACATTCAAAAGGCTGTAGTGCTCCGATTCGTCTATCAGTACGACAAGCCCCGCATATCCGACCTGGGTTGCGAGCCAGCCCCATCCGTTCAACAGATAACAGTATTGATCGGCCGAGGTCGTGGTCATCGAAAGAGCGCGCAGGGGAAACTCTTTGCCCCTGGCAGGGAGCACGTCCCTCACGGTCTTGATGATCATCTTCTCGCCCGCAATCCAATCGAGCAGCCGTTCCTTGCCCTCGCCCGCCGCCGAGCGCATGAGCGAATAGTTATAAAGCACGGTGGCGAAGAGCGTACCCTGTAGTTTTTCAACGAGCGGCGCAAAGACCTTCGGCTGACTGACTATGCGGTCGAGCAGGGGCGAGAGAGTGCCGACCTCCTGCGAATCGGGATAGCGCAGCGAGCGCATGAGCGCATGGTAAATCCGCTGCGGCCGATTCGGAGGCACCTCTCGAACGTCGAGGCTTGTCAGGGTGACGAGGAAATTTCTCTCAAGGGCGAGGCTTTCGGCCAGTTCGAAGAAATGGCTTTTGCCCGCTCCGTATTCGCCGAGCACCACACGCACATCGCCGCCGTTGCGCTCGACCTCTTCGAAGGCGCGATGGAGGCTTTCGGTCTCGCGGTCCAGCCCCACGCTCAGTTCGCGTATGCGCTTGCTCGGAACGACGCCATAGCGAAGGGCCTCTATCGTATGACGCGCTTCGATCTGCTGCAACCGTTCGGGAGTGGGAGGCGTTTCCTCGCGCGGCTGCGCAATGGGAAGCGCGGGCGGTTGAAATGCCACAGCCGAAGCCGATTGCTCAAGCACAGAGAGCATGCTTGCGGGCACGACGGTGCGAATCCCGTTGTCGAAGCGCACGACCGCTTCGCGCGCTGCATTGCGCAATTCGCGAACACGCCCTCGCCCGAAAAGTGGATGATTGACTATTGACCCGATCATAAATTCTCAGTCGTCAGCCGTCAGCTATCAGCTATCAGCCGTCAGCTATCAGCTATCAGCCATCAGCTATCAGCTATCAGTCTTCAGCCATCAGCATTAATAGCTGACCACCAACCACTGATGGCTGACGGCTGACCTTAATACTCTCCGCCCTCCGAGCGGCCTAATTGTTCGGTCACATGGCGCACGACGCCTTGCAGTCCGTCGACGTCGTAGACGCGCTCGCCCTCTATACGTTGCTCTGTGAGTATGTCTATGAGCGATTTGACGAAATGCCTGCGATGGCTCGTCGAGAGCAGCGATGCGCAGGACTCGGCCAGGCGCGCGATGTTTTGCTTCTGTATTTCGCGGTCGAGCTCGGTCTCGTAAGCGCACTCGAAGACGCCCACAAGCTTTTCACCTATCATCCTGAGCAGTTCTTCGCCGGGATAGTCCAGATGATCCAGGCTTATCTGAACGCTGAATGGGTTCTTGCGCGAGAATTTCACCTTCGAACTTATCCTCTGACTCAGGGCTTCGTACTGCGGCGCTATGTTCGTCACAAAGTATGGCGGCACGGCGTAGACGAAAAGCGTCGAGGGCAGGCTCTCGCCCGCGCATCGGTCTATGACTTCGCGCAGATTGTCGCACGCAACCTTTTCCGTGCGCGAAGAGCCTATGCTCACCATGCGATCCCCTTCATCGAACAGGAGCACCAGGCCGCTGTAGCCGAGTTCGTGGACCGCCTGCGAAAGCGAGCGCAGCATCTTGAAGGCGAGCGAGCGGTCCATCTTTTCTGTGATGCTGAACTCGCGCACGTCCCTGAGCGATACGTTTTCTCCTCTCAGCCACGCGCTCAAGACGCGCTTTTTGGATTCGTTTTCTTCGGCGACCGCCTGCAAGTAGAAATAAACGGCATGGCGATAGGAGGGGCTTTCGACCTTGAAGTGTAGTATCGTCTCAAGCCAGAGCTTTGCGCGCAGGTCTATGCCGACCGAGGTCATGGGGCTTTCGACCCCGAGCGTGCGCAACGTGTGATGGAAATGGTTTTCGAGAAAAGCTTCTATGCCCTGAGTGTCCTCGACGTTCGGGTCGGGATCGTGAAAGATCAGATTCGAGACCACCGTCTGGTAGACCTTCAGTTGATTGTCATAAGGACATTCTTTCGGACTCAGTTCGGTTCGGCTGACCACATACCCGTTATCCCATGCCACATCGCGGAGGCGGTACAGGAAGTGCGATTTGCCGCTGCCGTATTCGCCCACGACGAGCTTGAAGCTCGAACCTCCGTCGCCGAGATAGCCGCGCAGGTATTCGCTCTCAAGCGTCGAGAGCAGCGAATCGATCCCTACTGTGTAAGCCTCAAGACCGCGCGCCGGAGGGATGCCCGATTCGCCGAGTTTGCGCACTATATGCTGCGCCTCCTGTTGCGTGAGTGTCATTTTCCTTTCTCCGGTGTGAAGTATATGTCTTTGATGAACTGCCCCTCATTCGCGCCGGTGGCTAAAAACAAGGCCCTTGTGGAATCGGCCCCAACGTCGATGGTGGCCGTGCCGAGATTGAGGCGATAGCCTTCATGCACGAGTTTGTGCTGGCGTCTGAGTTCGAGCATATCGTAAGTGAAATGGGCTTTCGGGTAATCGATGAAACTCTGTTTCGAAGGCGTCCTGCGGAAACTGAGCGGCTGGCGCACGACTACCAACTCGCGGTAACAATCGACTATCCCTGCGCGCGTGCCGAACTGTTTGTCCGCGAGCTTGAGCGTGCGCTGATAGGCTTCGAAAAGCTCTGCAAGCAGTGCCGCAAGATCGACGTTGCGTTCGCATACTTCCTTCCGCGCTCGCTCGTAAGCATTTACGACCTGATCGACGTCCAGCTTGGTCGCCCTTTTGGTGACGGGCTGGCGCGAGAAGGTTATATGGACCTGCTTCTTGCGCATGTCGACTGTGATGACGAAGAGATCGGCTATCAATTCTGTGGGCGAGCCTCCGAGCTTCAGCCCCTTTTCCTTGAAGGCCGCACGAAGGTCGCGGGCGAACGTGAACTCAAGCTCCGAGAGCTTTGCATCCGAGAGCGCGCGCAAGCCCCCGATGAGCGACTTGTAGCTCTTGGGGAGTGCCAGTTCTTCGGGCGGACGCTCAAGCGCCGCGCATGCTTCATATAACGCGACGGCGTTGCGATGCGGATCCTTGAGCGCACGCATGGCCCGCTCCAGGGGCTTTATCACAGCGTTTCGCGCTCTGACTTCGCCCGCAAGCTGCTTGCGCACTTCGCCGAGGTCCGAAGAGAGTTCATCCGCATCCCTCACGTCGTTTGATTCGTTCATATCGAGTATCTCCCTGTATTGGAATTATTGCACCCGGTCCAGGCATAGAAGAAACATTCCTGGTCTGCACAAGCGATTAGTCTAATGCCTGAAGTCGGGCGAACGCAAATGTCTCGGATCATTTCGGAGCGCGGAGTCGAATTATTTTAACGATGGTCTCAGCACGCGCGGCCCTCTCGGAGCGATTTGCGGCGGGTTCCGGCCATTGCAGGCGTTTCGGCCCCGAACGATATTGAAGGCGATACATTTCTTACAAAAAAAGTCTTGCCTTCTCGCGTGATTTTCAGTATATATCTCTTCGCGGGGCCGTTCTTCGAAGGGGATGTCGAGTAAGGCGGCTCTGGCAGCGGGCATATAAAGCTGAGTGAATGGCCGTTTTTAGCTCCCTCGGTTCCCGATCATTATAGCGGCAATATAAAGCTTATGTTTTCTTGAAGCGGTTTCAAGGTTCGTCGTGCCTCCGGTCCCTGCCCTCGACGATGTCAGGCGCTTCTTTCCATTAAAGAGGAGAAATCTATGGACACTATCAAGGAGCCGTCCGCGCAAAGGCCCGGTTCGCCTCGGCCTGAGCTTCGGGGAGCGTTGCGCGTTTTCGAGAAGTTGGGAATCGAAACCCTCCGAATGAAATTGATCGCGGTCGGTTTGGTATACGCGGCCGTCTCTATCTCGTTCGTATCTGCATTGACTCATTTCATTTTTTACGACGAGTTGTACGGGCCTGAGCGCGGCGGCGCGAAACTCATTCTGGTGCCGGGAGTCCTGCTGCTTGCGCTTATGGCTGCGCTCCCGTTTCTGTTGTCGGCAATCGTCTCGAATGCTACGGGGAGGCTTGCCCGCGCGATGGAGCTTGCGTCTGCGGAGAAGGGCGAGGATGTATCCGCGCCAGGCGAGTTTGAAGATGTGGCCGGATGTTTCAATCGTGTCAGGGCCGAATCAAGAGAGACGGCCCAACGGCTTGAGGCGGCGAACACGGCTGAGGAAGAGCAGAAACAGATATTGGTCTACATACGCAGGGCGCTTGAGAATTCCAGCGAAGCGATCACTATAAGAGACCTTGCGCGCGACACGGTCTATCATAACAGGAAGCATCTCGACTTGTACGAATACAGCAGCGAGGAGTTGAGCGCGACTAACGGCATCGCCGTGCTTTCGACGGATCCGGAAATTCCGCGCAAAGTCATCGGCGCTCTGAAGCGAGGCGAGCCCTGGTCGGGCGAAGCTGAAATGCGGACCCGCAGCGGCCGTCTCTTGCGGGCCGAGATTCGGGCCAACCCTGTGAAGGATGAGAACGGCGAAGTCTGCGGATGGGTCAGCATACATAGAGATGTCACCGATCAGAGACGCACCGAACGAGAGCTTGTGCGCCTGGCTTCGTTCTCTGAGCAGAACCCCAATCCGGTTATAGAGATCGATTTCGAAGGCCGCATCACGTACACGAATCGCGCAGCCGACAAGTGTTTCCCCGAGCTGCAAACCGATGAATCCGCGCATCCCGCTCTTGAGGGCGTGAAAGAGATCGCCGCCGCGCTTGCAGCCGAGCGTGGTCGCTCGTCGACGGAAGACAGCCTTTTCCGCGAGGTGAAGGTTGCCGATTCTATTTACGAACAAAAGATCACCCGCGCCGCGCGCGGTGAGGTGATAAGGGTCTACATGAGCGACATCACCGAGCGGAAGCGGACCGAAGGCGAACTCGCGCGGCTGGCTTCGTTCCCCGAACAGAATCCAAGCCCGGTGATAGAGGTCGATTTCGAAGGCCGCATAACCTACATGAATTCTGCGGCGAGAAAGCGGTTCCCCGAAATGGAAGGCTCCGACTTGAAACATCCGTCACTCGAAGGATTGGAAGAGATCGTGACGGTGCTCGCATCGCGCGGTGAAGAGAGCTTCTTCCGACATCTCGAAGTGGGCGGTTCGTTCTACGAACAGAAAATCACCCGCGTCGAAGCGCAGCCTCTTCTACAGATATACATGAACGACATCACTGAGCGGAAGCGGAGCGAAGAGGCGATGGCGCGAAGCCTCGAAGCTTTTTTGAAGGTCGCAACGGCGGTCTCGCAAAGAGACCTGACCGGGAGAGGGGAGGAGAACGACGACGCGCTCGGCGAGATCGCCCGGCTGACCAACAAAATGCTCGATGATGTAGAGATCATGCTCGGCACTGTCAAACAACTGGGGCTGTCGCTGTCATCAAGCTCGATGGAGATACTCGCTTCCTCCGAGCAGATGTCCAGGGGCGCTCATCGGCAGACCTCCGAACTCACAGATGTCTCAAGCGCCGTCGAAGAGATGGCCGCCTCCATGATGCAGGTGTCGAGGAATGCGCAGGCTTCGGCGAAAGCGGCACAGGAGGCCCTAGACATGGCCGGACATGGAGATGAAGCCGCGCGCAACACCTCGGAGGCCATGTCTAGGATAGACACAGCCGTACAGCACACGTCCGAGAAGATGAAGACGCTGGCCAGGCGAAGCTCGGAGATATCGGAGATAATAGAGTTGATAAACGGAATCGCGGCGCAGACCAATCTGCTCTCCCTCAATGCGGCGATAGAGGCCGCGCACGCGGGAGCGGCGGGACAGGGTTTCAGCGTCGTGGCCGAAGAGATAAGGAAGCTGGCCGAAAAGTCGGCTCGCGCAACAAAAGAGGTCGGCACCCTCATAAAGGCTATACAGAATGAGACGGCCGAGGCGCTCTTAGCGATGGAAGACGGGATGAAAGAGGTCAGGGAAGGGAGGCGGCTTTCGGAGCGAGCGGGACAGGTCATAGAGGGTATGTCATCTATGGTCAAACAAGCGGCGGAGCTTGTCGAAGAGATACACGTCGCTTCGGAAGAAGAAGCGAGAGTGACAAGCAACCTGGCAGACGCCATGCAGACCGTATCGAGCATAGCCCTGGAGACGACTGTGGGGGCTGAACAGACATCGCAAACCATTCAGAGCCTTGTGGAGTTGACAGAGCAACTCAATGAGACGATATCGCACTTCAAGGTGAGGGACTCTCTTTCCGACGGCATAAGTTATAAGCCAGTGAATGGCGGAGGGCGAAGCACTCTTGCCGCTCCATCTTCGGCCCTCAAATAGTGACGACTGCGTGTCAGGTGGATCAGGGGTTTTCGCGCAATAAAGGTATACTCTGCGCGGCATGGATTGAAACTTTTCATCAAGCTCACCGCCAGGCGATTTTATTTGGAGTGCGGCGGCCCGGACGCCGCTTTTCATTCGTGAT
>JAKEHD010000385.1 GCA_022615215.1 Blastocatellia bacterium | reverse complement strand
TGGAACGGCGTACGGACCTGCTGATCCGGTATATCGAGGTCTTACGTGAAGCCGTGCGGCGCACGCGGGTCGAGCGGCCTTTTCATATCGATGGATGGGTGCTCTTGCCGGACCACTTTCATTGCGTGCTCACCCTGCCCCCAGGAAACGATGACGAAGATTTACAACCGTTTTGTCTTGATCGCGCTCGGGCTGATAGCGGCGTTTGCGGCGGTTGGTTGCAATGGCGATCAACCGGCCGATGACCGGCAAAACGCAAACCAGCAGGTGAAATCCGAAAAGCCGGGCCACTGGGTCGCCCAGTACCGCTCCCCTGCTTCGAAGGCGTATGAGGCCAGCTACCTGGCATTCTTTTCTTACAACGACATCTCGGTCGTTTCATCGAAAGTGGTGTTCGTCGCAGGCGAAATACCAGGCCCGAAGGGGCCGAGCGAATTCCTTGGGGTCGTCGTGCGCACAACAGACGGGGGAGAGACCTGGACCGAGTCGCCTGTCGAACAGCCCGGCTTGAAGGTTTCCAGATTGAACTCGATTTTCTTCGTGGACCCGAACCTGGGATGGGTTGTGGGAATAGACTCTAAAGATGCAGGCGTCATCTTGAAGACGACAGACGGCGGCGCGACCTGGGCGGCGTCGAAGATAGGATTCAAACAGATTCCGACTCGTGTTTTCTTCCACGACGCAAACGCGGGATGGATGGTGGGCGCAAATCCTCGCCTCGGCGAAGACGAAGGCGGCGGCGGGCCTAGCGACATTCTCTCGACTACCGATGGCGGCGCGACCTGGCAATCCAAGCGCCGCATCTCCGTATCGCTCCATGACATCTTCTTTCTGGATAGGATGACCGGATGGGCCGGAGGCACAGACGGTGCCATCTATCACACGACCGACGGCGGACAGAGTTGGAACACGCAGCGAAGCGAAGTCGAGCCGGGCACCATGGGTCCATCCCTGACTCCCGAAAGCAGGATGAAATTCGCTATCAGGGGCATACGCTTCGTCGACAAAGAGCACGGCTGGGCCTCCGTAGCCGAAGAAGAAGACGATGAAGCGGGTCGCATACTTGCGACGACCAATGGGGGCGAGGTCTGGACCCGTCAACGAATAGTCGACGGCTCAGGCGTGGCCCATGTGTTCTTCCTGGACGGGTCCACAGGATGGGCCGCGACCAATCAGGGACAGTACATTCATTACTCGCAGGACGGGGGACTCTCCTGGACCGGCGAGCGTGTCGAATTCGAACAGAAAACCGACATATACAGGCTGGGAGCGGCCTCGGCCTCGCATGCATGGGCGGTCGGAGGCGGCGCGATCTTTTATCGCGTCACCGAATAAAAAGGCAAAAGGCAAAAGTAAAAAGTGAATTCGGTACTTTTACCTTTTGCCTTTTAAAGAGGGAGGATATCTATGGCTTTCAACCGCAGGATTCCTGATAGCAGGATGTTGGTCATCGCCCTGTGCGTGGCCTTTGCTCTGGTCTTTCAGGTCGTTCCGCTCTCCGGGTCGCAAGCCCTCGCCCGGCATAAGAAAGAAATCTTTAAGCGTGCCCGCTCGTCTGCCACGGCAGGCGTTCCCGCGCCGCGTGATGTGATAGGTTTTATGCCTGGCGACGACCGCAAGCTCGCATCATGGTCGCAAATAGTCGATTACTTCAAGCGACTGGATCGCGCGAGCGACCGCGTTCTGGTCGAAGAGCTTGGCCGCACGACTCTCGACCGTCCGTTCCTGCTCGCCACCATTTCATCGCCCGCGAACCTCGCGCGGCTCGACCGGTTCCGCGAGATTCAACGCCGCCTCGCAGACCCGCGCATCATAAACAGCGATGACCGGGAAGCTGAAAAGCTTATAGCCGAAGGTCGGACGATCGTCCTGATCACCTTCGGCATTCACTCGACCGAAGTGGGCAGCAACCTTGTCTCGATGAACATAGCGCACAGGTTGGCTGCGGACGACTCGGAAGAGACGCGCGAGATACTCGACAATTGCATAGTGCTGCTCGTGCCTTCGCTCAACCCCGACGGCGTCGACATAGTCAAAAACTGGTACGACCGGACGCTCGGCACTTCGGCCGAAGGCACAGGCCCGCCTGAGCTTTATCATCATTACGTCGGGCACGACAACAACCGCGACTGGTACGCATTCACTCAGGTCGAGACTCAGTTGACCATCGATAAGGTTCACAACCGGTGGCATCCGCAGATCGTTCACGACATTCATCAACAGGGCGCAAGCGGCACGCGCTTCTTCATCCCGCCTTATGTCGAGCCGTGGGAGCCTAACGTGCCGCCTGTGATTCAGGCGGGGGTGAATTTCATGGGGTCGTCCATGGCGAAGGAATTGATAAGCCAGGGAAAATCGGGCGTCGTCATAAACGGCGTCTACGACGCGTGGACCCCCGCCCGCGCGTATCAACACTATCACGCGGGGATTCGCATACTGAGCGAGACTGCTTCCGCCCGACTTGCCTCTCCCATCAATATCGCTTTCGACGACCTCCGCCCGCAGGTCAACGTAGACCCGAAGATTCGCAGTTGGAATTTCCCGCTCGTGTGGCCGGGCGGTGAATGGCGGCTCGCCAACATAGTCGATTACATGCAGAGCGGCGCTTTCGCTCTTATGCGGAACGCCGCGCGCTATCGCCGCGGGTGGGTGAGCGATTTCTATAAAGTCGGACGAGACGCAGTGCGAGAGCTGAGGCCGGGCGAACTTTTCGCATACCTGCTACCGCTCGAAGAGAGCGGCAATGGTAATAACAGCGCAGGGTTCTGGCACCGTTATGGGATGGCGAGGCTCGAAGCGATTCTAACGCGAGGCGGCGTGGAAATCAGCCGCGCGCGTGCGGCCTTCGAGGTCGGCGGCGCGCGCTACCCTGCGGGGACGAGAATAGTCCTTATCGGGCAGCCTTACGGGGCATTCGCAAAGACGCTGCTCGAACGTCAACATTACCCCGACCTGCGCGAGTATCCGGGCGGGCCGCCTCGCCGCCCTTACGACGTGACCGCGCATACGCTCTCTCTTATGATGGGAATCAAGGCCGTCGAGGTGAATGAGCCTTTCGCGCTGCCATCGGTCGAGCGCGTCACTACGGGCGACGCGGATGTCGCAAAGATAGCATCGGGATCGGAAAGCATCACGGCTCGGCTCGCCCTCTACAAGAGCTACTCGGCTTCAATGGACGAAGGATGGACCCGTTGGGTTCTGGACCGGTTCAAAACGAGCATCAAGCAATCTTCTCTTATGGACAAGGAAGTCCGCGCGGGCGATTTGCGAGCGAAGTATGACTGCATAATCATTCCTAGCCAGGGCTCAGGGCAAATCCTGAGCGGGCTACCTGCGGGGCGATACCCGGAAGAGGTGGCCGGAGGAATAGGCCGCGAGGGCGTGCAGTCGCTCAAGAGATTCGTCGAAGAGGGCGGGACGATCATAACGCTCAACGACGCATCGGAATTTGCGATAGAGCAGTTGCGTGTTCCCGTGAAAAACGTCCTGGCGGGCGTATCGTCGAGGGAGTTCTATTGCCCCGGCTCGATTCTCAAGATTGAATTCGACGCAAACGACCCGTTAGCGCGAGGCGCTCCCACGCTCGATCGAGCGGCGGGCCGCAGTGTTGCGTGGTTCGAGCGAGGTCCGGCATTCGAGCCTACGGGTAGCGATGCGCGCGTGGTGGCGCGGTTCGCCGATGCGAAAGAAGTGTTGTTGTCGGGATGGCTGCTCGGCAGCGAAAAGATTGCCCGACGCGGCGCGATAGTCGAGGTCAAAATGGGAAAGGGCCGCGTGATAATGTTCGCCTTCCGGCCTCAATACAGGGGGCAACCCGCAGCCACTTTTCCTTTCCTGTTCAACGCCATAGGGACGAGCGCGGCGCGGTGATGAATAGTGAGTTCGGTTTCGAATCAATTGTGAGGTGTTGAGGTGACCCTCAAGAATAGAAATGTCGCCTGACATCGTGGTTCTCTGTATTGACTGTCTATAATGGATGCTGAACAAGAGTTGCTGGAAAGAATAAAAAGGCTGATCGGCTCGAATAAATACAGGGTCAGGATTCATGCAGTCCGGCACATGATTGAAGAGGGATTCAGCGAAGAGAATATGGTGGAGGCAGTGACCGGAAAGAGCAAAATTCTGGAGGCTTATACGGATGAATCGAGGTGCCTGATTTTAGGCCGCTTCTCGGTGAGTGAAAAGACCAAGTCTCCACTGCACATTGTCTGTGATTATTCGAAGGAAGAACTTGTTGATATAATCACAGCCTATATTCCTCAAAAGCCCTGGTGGGTAACCCCTACAAGGAGGGGAAGAACACTATGAAAGAATTGATGAAGTCTGCCTGCTCCGAATGCGGAGGTCAGGTAAAGAGAAAGGCCATATCTCAGGAGTTTGAAAAAGAAGGGGTCAAGGTAAAGCTGTCCGGTTTCAAAGCCTGGGTATGCACTCAGTGCGGAGAGATTTACTTCGAACCGGGCGGCGCGGCGCATGTGGCTCATGCAGTGAATTGCCTGTTCGCCCTGGCCTTCGCCGAAAGACAGCACAAAGGAACCGTGAGCGCCCATCTCGGGTGAGAGCAACGCTTGCCATTATTATTCGTGATAGCGGCGCAGGTTGCCCATGCAAGAGATAACGTTCAACGTTTCCATTTCCTGTTCAACGCCATTGCGAAGAGCGCGGCAGAGTGGTGATGTGGAATAGGAACTGGTGATATGCAGCAGAAGTTAATATTGAAACTTTGTCATCGAGAGGCAATCCGTCATGGCGAAGCTTGATACGACGAAATCATCAGAACTCTTCGAGAGGGCGAACGAAGTGATACCGGGCGGCGTCAATAGCCCTGTTCGCGCATTTCGCGCAGTAGGACGGTCGCCGCTCTTCATAAGCAAAGCGGCCGGGGCCACTCTCACAGACGCTGATGGAAATAACTTCATAGATTATGTCGGCTCGTGGGGACCTGTGATACTCGGACACGCGCACCCCGCAGTGATCGAAGCCCTGCATGATGCGGCCGCGCGCGGGACAAGCTACGGCGCGCCGACCGAAATGGAAATCGAACTGGCTGAGGAGATCATAGCCGCTTTCCCCTCGATTGAAAGAGTGCGCCTCACAAGCTCAGGCACAGAGGCCGCGATGAGCGCGATAAGACTCGCGCGCGGGTTCACCCGAAGAGACGCGGTAGTGAAATTCGAGGGCTGCTATCACGGGCACAGTGACAGTCTGCTCGTGAAGGGAGGGTCGGGCCTTGCCACATTCGGGACGCCCGACAGCGCAGGCGTCCCCGATGACTTCGCTCGCAATACGATAGTGCTGCCTTACAACGACGAGCAGGCCCTGAGCGTTGCTTTTGAAAGACGGGGGAGCGAGATCGCCTGTTTGATCATAGAGCCTGTGGCGGGCAATATGGGATGCGTCCGGCCGCGCGCGGGATTTCTGGAAGCCGTCCGCGACGAGACTGCGCGGCACGGGGCGCTCTTGATCTTCGACGAAGTGATAACAGGTTTTCGCGTGGCTTATGGAGGGGCGCAGGAACTCTATGGCGTAAAGCCTGACCTGACGTGCCTCGGCAAGATAATAGGCGGCGGCCTTCCCGTAGGCGCGTTCGGAGGCCGCGCAGATGTGATGGAACACGTCGCCCCGATGGGTGCGGTCTATCAGGCAGGCACGCTTTCCGGGAACCCTCTCGCTGTGACCGCAGGGCTTGTGACCTTGAGATTGCTCAAGGAGCTGAATCCATATCAAGAACTCGAACGGCGCGCTGCCGCGCTCGAACGCGGATTGCGCGATGCGGCGGGTGAAGCGGGCATAAAGTCTACGGTCAACCGTGCAGGCTCCATGCTCACGGCGTTTTTCACCGATGAACCGGTCACGGATTGGAACACTGCGAAGAAGTCGGACACGGAACTCTACGCCCGATTCTTCCGCGCCATGCTCGAAGAGGGTGTATATCTTGCGCCTTCGCAGTTCGAATGCGCGTTCGTCAGCCTTGCTCACGATGACGAGACGATAGAGCGCACCCTTCGATCAGCGCGCGCCGCTATGAATTCTTTAGCCGGTTGATGGCTAGTGCAGACATGTTTGGCATGTCTTTCGGGCGACGAGATTTCGATTTTCAGGCAGCAGCTCGCAGGTAACTTGCCCTATTCGGCCGTGTGAATTTTCTGATATGGCAGAAAATTCATTAAATACTTGTTGATTACCTGCTCCCGATGTTGTATAAAAAAAGTGTCACATCTATAGCTCTTAGAAATCCCGATAACAGGTTCGGATCGATTATGAGAACAGTATCCCGGACTATGCCGGACTGTGACCGCCGGATTGCTTCAAC
>JAKEHD010000384.1 GCA_022615215.1 Blastocatellia bacterium | reverse complement strand
TTTCGCGAGTTCAAGACCGTAACCGAAAATCAGGAACGTATCGTAATCCCCGTTTACCAGGGGTTCGAGGAAGTCGCCAGCCGGAACGAGTTGCAGGGCGAAATCGTGATCCCTGCCGACGGACCTATTCCCGAAGATAAACGTGTGCCCAAGGGTACACCTTTCGATGTAGGATTCAGTGTAGATGAGTACGGAACCCTTACGATCGAGGTGCGCGGCAGAGAGGCGCTTTCCTGGTTGAAATCTGGCAAGGTGCTTCGCACTTGGGAATATCAGGTCGAAGAAAGAAAATCTGCGGAGCGGGACTTTATCAAATATGGAGCGTCTTTGCCGATGGGCAAGGGGCAGGGCGGAGATGGGGTGCGGCACGGATCGCATGAGAATTCCAGGGGGATTGAGATGGTGGCAAAACAGGCTTCTAATGAACCTCACTTATCATCAGCCGGAAAGCGATTGCTGGTCACATGCCTGCTGAATACCGGGCAGGGATCGGAGGCCGAGCGATTCATCACTTCTCAAGTCGCTCAATCCGATGGCGACAGGCTTCGATTCCATCTGGCTCTGGCTTATGCACAGCAGGGCAAAACGGATGAAGCTGTGCTGACCTTTCTGGAGATACTCGATAAAGACCCCGAAGATCAATCCGCAAGACAGGCCGCGCTCACCTTGCTTCACAAGCAGGCAGTGCAGAAGATCAACGCAAGGGACTGGGCGGGGGCCGGAAGCGCTCTGGGCGATGCTTTGAAGATCGATCCCGATAACTCGGAGATCAAGCAATTGCTCGCCGGTCTGGACGATATGCTGCCTGTTGCATACCTCAAGGCAAACAAGCGCCAGGAAGCCGCCGAAGTATGGGAGAAGGCACAACGGCGAAATGCGGAAAACGGCAAAATGGCGCACAGCCTTTCGCTGCTCTACGGCTATTGGGCTACGTCGCTGGAGCAAAAGGGAGAGGGCGCGCAGGTGGAACCCTTATGGCAGAGGGCCATCGGCAACTGGGTTCTGACACGTTACAGCGATTCCTTCTGGCAGGAATGGACGGCGCAGCGCCAGAGTGTTTACCAGATGCCGGATGGCGCCATATCGAAACTGCGCGCCTCCTGGGGCGAAGAGCTTTCAAAGAGGTTCCGCCGGTATGTCAGTGAGTATGAAGCAGCAGGTAAGACGACCGATGCCGAACGACATAGAAGGTTGGAGATTATATACTGGCTGGAGCATACGACGGCCTCCGCTCTTTACGAATTGAAGAAGGTAAAATGCTCTCACTGCCTGCAAATGACCGCAGCAGTGCCCGGCTCTGCCGGAGACTTAATCTGTGAGCATTCCGGTTGTGGACATTCGCTTATGCAATACCGGCCGCCGCATCCCATACCTGTCTGCGGGCCCGGGATGCTCAAACATTTCGGAGTGGAGAAGGAGGCTCAAAAACTGGTGAGTCAAACATCTCAACTCCCCAACAGCAACAATCTGAGCGGCGACCTGACGAAGCTTTCGCTCCCCTTCGTGAAGAATAACGCGGAGGCGTTGAGCTTTTGTTTGTCTCCCTGGAACCAGGCGTTCGCGCTCGTGGCAAATCGCCGCTTCGAGGAAGCGATCGCCTTGCTGGGAGCGGCCAAAACAAAAGGGTCTCCAGATCGAGAGAGAGGAATCTTGATGCTCTACGCTTGCCTGGAACGAGGAAAGCAACAGATGGCCGCCATCTCGCAACTTCCCGCCGAGCCGGACAAGAAGGCGCTTGATAATTACCTTGTTCCGGCGCGGCGGGCGCTGAAGACATGGGGAAAGGGCCTGGAACATCAGGCGGCTGATTCGGAACTGTCTGACCGAATCGGCGAGCGTATTGAGAAACTCAGTACGCGCATAGCAAACGAATTGATCCAGGCATCGCGCAGATTCAATCCGTCAGAGCGGCAGAGCGATATCATCCGTCTATTAACAGCCGCCATCGAAGTACTGAAACTGGTCATGAAAATCATGAGGCGAGAGCGCATAGTTGCGACCCTTACGATGCTTTATGCGGAACGGGGCACCTGTCACCTCAAGGAAGATGCCAGCGAAGCAGACTTTGAACTGGCCATCGCCGATTACGAAGAGGCGATCAAACTCAGCCCTGAGAGCGCGAGCATAAAACAGCAAGCGGCTGTAATCTACAATTCCAGAGGGTGTAAAGGCACGGGCGAGCGTGAGATTCGCGCTTTCACCAGGGCGATCGAACTCGACGGCAGCAACGCTCTGTATTACAGGAATCGTGGAGTGACGCAATCGGACCCTGATGCGGCGATTTCGGATTTGACCCTCGCCTATCAGATGGAACCGAAGCCGGACTATGCGCAGGATCTGGCGATTGCTTACAATTCCAAAGGGTTAGCTATTCTCAAACCTTATGAGCATTCCTATTACACTCGGCCTTCTGTCTTCGAGCTTAGAAACGCGCAGAATGCTTTCGGGAGCGCGATGAGACTGGATCCGAGCAACCCGACCTACCGAGAAAATTACAACACAGTCACTCAGGCGCTTGCGATGTAAGGGCCTGGATGAGAGGGCTTGCTTGAGGAAGCATGAAAGGAGAGGGACAAGATTATGAAAGACCCCCTGGACGACCGGGATGACCCTTATCAGCGATTCAATGATGAAGCCAGGAAGCAAGGGAAGTCGGCGCAGGTGTCACTGGAAACCGGGCCTATGGAGATCAGGCGACTCTTTCCATCTCTACGCCCGCGAGCAGCAAATCCCGGACTGCTACAGGAAGCGCGGGAGAGGTTGACCAAGCCCGATAGGCGTATGGAGGTAGATATATACTTTTACTCTGTGACAGAGAGCGTAATGCCGGACCAGCCGTTGCCGGAGCCGTCCTGGGATTGGGAACTGGTTCCACTGCCGGAACTGTCACTTGATGCAGACCTCATGTGTATGGTGACAGGAGGCGAAGAGAAAATGCTCGAACCGGTGCGATTTCGGACAGTCTCTCTCAGTTCTCTTACACGCTACGACGAGGTGTTTGCGCCTTCGCTGAACGTCACCTTCGACAAGTGAGGTTTTTATAAATTCAGGAAAGAAAATTCATGGAGCCGGAATTCATAGTAGATGAAGAGCCTTTGGAGAAGAAGCTGACGCTACGCGAAGGCGTTATCGGTTTCATGCAGCGCGAACATGAACTGCGGCAACGCCTGAGCGAGAAGAATCTGAGCTATGAGCAGGAGTTACTTCAGGAAGCGAAGTTCTTACGAGGGCTGATAGCGACCATGGAAATACGTTGCGAAGAATTGATCCGGGCCGAGCAGTCGAGAATGGCGGAAGCCGATGGGATTGAGCCGCAGGTCCGGGAGGAAAAAGGGAAATGGTTACGGCGCGTAGAACGTATTCAGCAAACATTTGACAATGAACTGGAGAAATTCGGAGTGACCCGCTATATCCCGTCCGGGAAAGCGCTACCCAACAGCGCCAAGATCAGGGACACGATCCCTGGTACAGGACAGGAGCCGGGAACCATTATCGAAGTGATCAAACCGGGCTATCTCTGGCGAGGCGAAGTATTGCGCGCCGCCGAAGTCCTGACCGCCGAGTGAAAGTCAGAAGGAGGAAGAAACCATGGGAAGGAGCATCGGGATTGATTTAGGGACTACGAATTCAGTGGGAGCCCACACGGCAGACGGAACTGGTCCTGCTGTCATCCCTACCCGCGAAAGAGAACAGTTGACTCCGTCGGTAGTGACACGTCATCACCGTGACGGCACGCTGCTGGTCGGGAGGACGGCCATCAACTTTGCCCCAGCCAATCCGCAGAACGCCATCTTTTCCATCAAGCGATTGATGGGAAGACGCTACAATGACCCGGAGGTCGAGAAGGTGAAAAACCATGTCGGCTACCGAATAGTGCCCGCAAGCAACGGGACCGGCATGGCTCACGTTATGATCGGCGATAAGGAGTATTCACCTATAGAAGTGTCAGCCTTGATACTGGAGAAGATCAAAGGCGACGCGGAAGCGGCATTGGCGGAGGAGGTGACGCATGCAGTTATCACCGTGCCTGCCTACTTCGATGACAACCAGCGGGAGGCGACCAGACAGGCGGGTGTGCT
>JAKEHD010000383.1 GCA_022615215.1 Blastocatellia bacterium | reverse complement strand
GATAACACAGTGGAGGGCAGAAGCCCTCTACAAAAGATTTCTTTCTTCCGACGATCCGTGAAATCTGTGTAATCTGTGGTCGAAGAAAGATCAGCTATCAGCTATCAGCTATCAGACTGAAGACTGACGGCTGATGGCTGATAGCTGACGGCTGACGGCTGACGGCTGACGGCGGACATCAATTCTTCTGCCGGTTGGCGTCCTTCATCCGCTTTATGCGTTTGAGTTCGGCATCGAGCGTCTGGCGCTCCGTAGGACTCAATTGCGAACCGGCCATCTGTATGAACTTCTGCAAGTGCTCCGACGCTTTGGAAAATCGCTGGTCGCTCGTGTAGGCCGTATACAGCGTATAGTGCGCTTCGTGGAAGTCCTTCATATCGGGTATCTTCTCGCTCAACTTCAAAGCCTTCTCGGCGTCTGAAATCGCCATCGAAATATTTCCCTTGAGCAGGTGATTTTGCGCGCTCGTGTCTAAGACGAGCACGAGCCGCCGCTTGTCGTCGAACTTCTCTGCGAGCTCCAAAGCTTCGGTTATGTGTACGCGCGCCCGGTCGAGGGGCGTATCCGGGTCTGTCATAGACAGGTCGCGCTCGACCAATCGCGTGAGCGCCTTTGCAAGTATGTGATGGGTCTCGGCCAGGGCAGGCTCGTTTATGTAGCGCCCGCCCCCGAATATTATATGCGAGATCGATAGCCGCCTCAGCCCTCGCGCCGCCGATACCTGCTTGCGCGATACCTCTTTGAGCAACTCCAGAGCCTTCTCGGCCTCTTCGACGGCTCGCTTCTGTTTCTGGCTCGATTCCTGATACGTCAATATGTCGGCCAGTATGAGGTGAGCGGGCGGCGATTTCGGATTTATGGTTATCGCGCGCCTGAGTTGCAATTCGGCGGCGGCGAAATCCTTGCGCGCAAGCAACACGTCGCCGTAGACGACCCGCGCATAATCGAAGTTCGGATGTCGGCGTATGATATTGCGGAGGCTCGATACAACCTCTTCGACATTGTATCCGGCGTTGAATTTGGCTTCGGCAAGCAGGGTCTCTGTCTCGAAATCCGAGGGCCGGAGTTGCAGCGCCGCCTTGAAACTGCCTACGGCGGCCTCTTTGCGGCCAAGCGATTGCTCGGCCCGCCCGCGATAGACGAATGCATCCGCATACCCGCCGCCGTTTGCCTGCGCCGCGCGATCGAATTGCTCTATGGCGTCGTCGAACTTCTGCTTGTTGAAGCTCTCAACGCCCTTCACGAAGAGGTCTTTCGCTGCCTTCAAAGGCTCTCGCTCTTCGGGCAGGTAGACGCCGACTACACGGTCTGTCGGAGCCACGAGCGCATCATCGTCGCTCTCGCTGAAAGTGAGATTGACTTCGACTATTTTCGGCTTGCCCGCTTCGACCGAAGCTTTCAGAGTGCGCTTGAGTTCTCCTTTGGTAAAAGAGAGGTCGCATGTCCCGGCCTTCACCATGACGGCGCGCTGTGTGCCCGCGTTGAATGTGGCGAAAGGCTTTCCGCCAATCGCAACGTTCACCCCATCTATGTCCGGCGTGCGAATGACGAGCAATCCGTAATCGTCTGGATTGCCCGTGGCGGCCACCTCTTCGGCGTAGCTGACCACAGACAGCGGCAGGAAGTTCGCCTCGATGGCGGTCGTGTTGGCTTTCGGATGCTGCTTGTTTTCGGTGAGCTTGGGCACCTCGTCGCGCAGATAGGCCGCAAGCTCGTTAAAGGTCACCTTGCCGTCGAAGTTCGTATCGGCATCGCCCGATAGTCCCTGTAGCATGATATATGTGAAGACGCCTTGATTGAGATCGTCGCGCTCGAAGGATTGCTCCAACTGATCGGCTGCGGATATGAACCCGACGCCGCTCGCCACGCTGTTCATCTCTTCTATATAGCGACTGTTTGCGCGAATCGATGTGTTAGAGGTATCGCGCCCCGCGAGTTGCACGCCCCCGCTGTGACAGGTGTCCGACAGCACGAGGCCCTTCTTTGCGGGTATCTCGCTCACGGTCTGACGAAAGATATCCATCTTCATCATGGTCTCCTGCGGTTTGCGCAGGTCGCTGTCGTAGAGCAGGAAGTAAGGAATATCTACGGTGGTGTTCGACCCCGGAGCGCGATAGGGAACGAGCGCCCCGTGCGCGGCGATATAGAGGACGAAGTAATCATCGGGCTTGGCCTGCTTTATGTTGGCGAGCGCCCTTTCGACGCTGGCTTTGGTCGCCTGCTCGTCCTTGAGCAGGATCATGTGGCCGCCGTCTTTTTCATCGCGAAAGCCGCCCCCTTCAGGGCTTTTGAGGAAATCGTAAATCGCCTGCGCATCGTCGGCCGCGTTCTTGAGATTGGCTATCCTGTAGCCTTCGAGGTCTTGATCCCCTACCTCGTAGCGCGACACGCCTATCAGAACGGCCCACAGGTCTATATTGGCATTCACCTCGCCCTGTCTGGCTCCCACCTTTATCTTCAGCCCGCGCCCGCGCTGTCCGTCCGTATCCTGCGCGCGCGCAGGTGAGGTAACAGATGAGAAAAGAACGAGCGAAATGATTATCGTGATACTAAGAATCAATGCCTTTTTCATAATGCTTACTCCTTATCAGTTGTCAGCCATCAGTCTTCAGTTCTCAATCGTCAAGCTGATAGCTGATAGCTGATAGCTGATCTAGGGCCTGACCACCGGGGGAGGTATCGCAACGATAGGGTCTCTCTCTTCGTCGTTAGTTGCGGCGATCCCTATGGCTACGCCCGCTCCCGCTGCTATTCCCGCAACTATAAGCGTATTCTGTGTGGTCCAGAATCCCTTCGCTTTTTCTACGGAGATGTTCCCTGTCCACGAAAACCTCGTGCCCTCGACCGTCGCTGTGACGGTGGTCGAGCCTGCCGTGTCTCCCGCCGTGAAGGCGGCTGAGGCGATGCCTTGAGCGTTCGTGTTTACGGTGATAGTGGCGCCTGTCGTCGCTCCCGAACCGAGCGAACCCAGACCCTGCCCGCCGAGCGCGAATACTATGGGCAGATCGGGGACCGGGCGGTCGTTTTCATCCGTGACCTGTATCTGAATCTGTCGCGTCGCGCGCGTGCGGACGCTTATGTTCGCGCCTATCCCTACGGGGCGCAGCACGTAAGTCCTCTGCGCGGGTTGCTGTTCCAGGCTTACCTCGCCGACCTCAGTATCTATGGTCGCCCGGCCTTCGCTCACCTTCAGGTGAAAACGCGAGCCGGGAGCGGCCGTGAACGCCGACCCGCACGCGCGTATGTATGCCCCTGCTTCAGGTTCGAGTTCCAGGTTCAGGTCGCCGTCGATCACCGAAGCTATCAGCACACGGCGTCGTTGGAGCGTAGCCGCTCCTATGAGCGTAGCCACTCCTATGTCGCCCGATGCTTCATCGGAAGCTGCAAACCTCGCCATAGCGCCGCGCGCGAGAGTGACCCGGCCGATTGAGTCGAACGATATATGGACGGTTTTTCCGGCAGGCGCTTGCAGAAGCTCGCCTCCCCATATAGTTCGCTGCCCCGCAGCCTGCCGCCCGTTTATCAGGAGCGAGCCGAAGGACGAGATCACACCGAGGGGAGCCGTCCGCGCGGTCGCGTACAATCGAATGGGACGCTCTTCATCATTGGGACCGTCGGCGGCGCGAACGGAATGCGGGGTCGAACCTATTATCAAAACCAGAACCAGGAACACAACCATTGCGGAACAGCCGGATTTAATCATTATTCTTTCTCCTGACATTTGCAATTCGCTGTTTTGCTGGAGATTCGATGACCGAAAAGACCGGCCCGATTTCAACTACGGGCAAACCCTGCGCGCCGGATTGCCTCCGCCCGAAGGATTCGATCCTCTCTCATCCGCCCTCAGCGGCCACAGGTTCGATTCGATCACCGGCGCTTTCGCGGCCTTTGCCCCTCTCCAGGCTTCAAACCAAAATCTTGCGCTGTTACATGTTTATCAACTATATCATTTATTGCCATCGATTGAGCAAGTTCAACTGCGAAGTTCGGGCGAGCGTGGCACGGACATCTTGTCCGTGAAGGCGTTCATCCAGGGGCGAGACGCCCCTGCCACTCGAATATCCCCAACTGATGCTGATAGCACCCTGAAGCAGACGCATTGAGCCGACTTTGAAAACTCCACCCTTCGCCAATCAGACCTCCTGCCGCCGCAAGAGTTGAAACCTAATCCTCCGCTCGCCAGTATTACATGCTGAGTCATTCCCGGCCGGACGCGGCGTTATTCAGATTTTTGAAACTCTCCGGTCTGTTGTAGCAGGCCCCTCTCAGATGAGGTTGAGTTGACAGCGCCGCCCGTTCGAAATAAGAATTTAACTTGCTACAAAATCACTACGAGGAGGCATTGTGAAGGCAATAGCTGCTTTTTTATTACTCTCAATCGTTTTATCGCCGGTCCCTACGGCTTTCGCTCAAACACATAAGGCTTCCGTTCGCGGCACTGTCACGGACGCCTCGCGCGACCCCGTTCATGCCGCGACTCTGAAACTCACTCACAGAGAGACGAACGAAGCGCGGACCACTACCTCCGACGACCGGGGCGATTTCGTCATCTCTCTGCTACCGCCCGGCCCGTATACTCTCGAAATCGAAATGATGGGGTATAAAAAATACATCCAGAATGTGACCCTGCTGGTCAATCAGGAGCTTCGCATGGATGCGACGCTCGAAGTCGGTCCCCTGGCCGAAGAGACCCTCATCATCGCGCCGCGCACCCCTTTGAAAAAAGATTCGGCCTCGCTCAGCACCGTTATAGAGAATCGCCAGGTTGCGGAACTCCCTCTCGACGGCCGGAACTTCCTCGAACTCAGCCTGCTCGCTCCGGGGACCGCGCCCTCTGCTCAAGGGTCAGCGGGTTCCGTGCGCGGGGAATTCGCCTTCAACGCGAACGGCGCTCGCGAAGACTCTAACAACTTTCTGCTCGACGGCGCTTACAACGTAGACCCCAAGCTCAACTCATTCGGAGTCAAACCGCCCGTCGATGCGATTCGCGAATTCGAGATACTCACGAGCAGCTATGACGCTTCGTTCGGCCGCAACGCGGGCGCTCAGGTGAACGTCGTTTTGAAATCGGGGTCGAACGCCTATCACGGCAGCGCCTATGAATTCATTCGCAACAACCGGCTCGATGCGCGCAACTTCTTCGCTCCCGCTGATGAGTCTGACCCGGAATACAAGCGAAACCAGTTCGGGGTCTCTTTAGGCGGGCCGGTCATCAGGAACCGGACATTCCTTTTCGCCGATTACGAAGGCACACGGGTGCGCGAGGGCATAACCCGCGTCACGAACGTGCCTACGCTCGCCGAGCGCAGGGGCGATTTCTCCGAGAGCCTCTTTCCTGCGCCCATCAATCCTTTCACTCAGCAGCCTTTTCCGGGCAACACGATTCCCGATTTCTTTATAAATCCCATAGGCGCGGCCGTAGCGGCGCTCTACCCTGAGCCGAACCGCTCCGCTCCATTCGCAAACTTCGTCTCTTCGCCTTCGGTGCGCGACCGCAATGATCACTTCGACGTGCGCGTGGACCACTCGCTCACGAGCGCTTCGACTCTGGCCGTCAGGTACAGCTTTGCCGACCGGGATCTTTTCGAACCTTTTTCAGGACCGACGTTTGCCGCAGTGCCCGGCTACGGAGTGAACATCCCGCGAAGGGCGCAGAATTTTTTGATAGGCGATACGCATATCTTTTCGCCCTCATTAATCAACGAAGCGCGGCTTGTGTTCAACCGCGTGGCCATAGCCGTGACGCACGAAAACAGCGGCAGGAGCGTGAATCAATCGGTCGGATTGCCTGAGTTATCTGCCAATCCGCGAGACTTCGGCCTGAGCTTCATCACCATAACGGGATATTCGCCGCTCGGCGACGAGTTCAACAACCCGCAAGACAGCGTAACGAACACTTACCAGTTGGCCGACATAGCCTCGTATGCGCGCGGCGGCCACCTTCTGAAATTCGGGTTCGACCTCCGCGCCACGCAGCAGAACGGTTTCCGCGATGTTCAATCGCGCGGCTTTTTGACCTTTTCGAATCAGCCGCAGATTACAGGCAACGCCCTTGCGGACCTTCTGCTCGGCCTGCCACTTCTGACCGGAGGCGCGCGACTCGACAATCATCAGCATCTCAGGACCGAGAGCTATAATTTCTTCATCAATGAAAGCTATCGCCTCACGCCGCGCCTGACTCTTTCAGGGGGCTTGAGATATGAATACAACTCGCCGCCCGTAGACCCCGAAGACCGCGCGAACGTCTACGACCCGGCGACAGGCTCTCTCATTCGGGTAGGAACTGCGGGAGCGCCCCGCGCCGGCTATGAGGGCGACAAGAACAACTTCGCTCCGCGATTGGGGTTTGCATGGACGCTGAACGAAAGCGGAGAAACGGTGCTGAGAGGCGGCTACGGGGTTTATTACGATCAGTCGGCGCTCGCACCGGGCGAAGGGCTTTACTTCAATTCGCCTTTCTTCGATTTCAACCTCTTCTTTTCGCTTCCGGGATTGCCGCTTACATTGAACGACCCTTTTCCGACTTTCTTCCCCTTCCCGCTGCCTGATTCGGCCCTTGCGTTCCAACGCGATTTGAGGACTCCTTACATGCAGCACTGGAGCCTTACGCTTCAACAACAACTCAGCCGGAGTCGCGTGATCGAAATAGCTTACGTCGGAAGCAAAGGGACCAAGCTGATAGCAGCGCGCGACATCAATCAGCCCCGGCCAAGCCCGCAGCCTATGAATCTGCGGCCCAATCCGTTTTTCGACGACATAAACATACTTGAGTCGCGCGCCAACTCGAATTACAACAGCCTTCAGGTGCAGTTCCGGCAGCAGACCGATTTCGGCCTTTCGGTCTTGTCGTCTTACACCTGGTCGCGGTCTATCGATAATGCTTCGAACTTCTTTTCGAGCGCGGGCGATCCGAACTTTCCGCAGGACAGCTTCAACGTAGCAGCCGAGCGAGGGCGTTCGAATTTCGATGTGAGGCAGCGGCTTTCGCTCAGTTACGCTTATGATATCCCTGTGGGCAGAGGCCGCGCCCTGCTCGGAGATGCGGGCTGGATTTCAGATTTGGTGACGGGTTGGCAGACGCTCGGCATAGTGACCTTGCAGACGGGCCGCCCTTTCACCGTTGCACTGTTGCCTGAGATAGATAACAGCAACACTGGCCGTTCGAGCCTCGGGTTCGGAGCCAACGACCGCCCGAACGTAGTTGGAAACCCTGATGTGTCGAATCGCACTCCTGATCGGTGGTTCGATACTACGGCCTTCGCATTTCCCGAGTTCGGGAGCTTCGGCAATGCGGGGAGAAACATTCTCGAAGGGCCGGGCTTTCAGAACGTGAATGCATCTTTGTTGAAGAACACAAAGATCGGCGAGAGCTTGAACCTGCAATTCCGGGCAGAGTTTTTCAACCTGTTCAACCATCCGAATTTCAGTCTGCCGGATAATTTTCTAGGCTCGCCAACATTCGGGCGGATACTATCTGCGGGAAGCCCGCGCCGCATACAGTTCGGCTTGAAGCTGTTGTTTTGATTGAATAGGCGACATGTACGGGCGGCCACAGAGGGCCGCCCCTCGCTGGCTTTTTGGAAATGAGGGGCGGTATAACTTCACCTCTAAAGAATTGGCTCTGCTATGTTGGGAGACCTTTCTGCTCGAAAAGTTCATATAACTCGCGCACAGACAGGCCCAACTTGTCGGCGACGGCTCGAAACGTCAATTCGCCATGCTGGTAGCGGGCGTGCAGTTGGCGAATGATTCCCTCATAGCCGCTTTCCACAAGTTCCCTTACCACGACCGCTTCGGTAGCGTTGCGTTGCTGTTTGACCCGGTTGATATATTTGGCGACGCGGTCATCTAAAACGGTTTCTACATTTACTGCCATTCAAATCACTCCTTCCAATCGGCGTAATGAGTGTTCTATAAATCCTACCTGTAGTCGCGGGCTGATTGCGAGCAGAATTTTCTGCCCGGTGGCAACATCGAATGCGCCTTCGGCAACCGCCTTTTCCAAAAAGTCCGGCAAAAACATCACATCACATCCGCAACGGCGAAGAACCACGAACAACAAGCGGTCATCAGTAATGGTTGTATTCACATCGGCGGCCAGCAGGGACAGGCGAACAACGGCTTTATCACCTTCCTGCAAGCCATAGAGGTCTAACACTTCTTCAAATGAATCGGATAAACGCGCTGCCTGGCGGACTTCGATATACCCCGAATCAAGGCGTGCCTTGATCTCAATTGCATCAGGATAGGCCCCTGCAAGTCCTGCATCTACCGTTTCCTGTTGAATTTCTCTGGTGATCGAAATCTTTGCAACATCCAGCATATAATCTAACACTAAGCGCCCGTCCACTTGAAACTTTGCACAAGTAATGAGCGAAGTGGCATCCCACTGGTTCATAGCCTTATAGTTCCTTTCGTCTATACTTTCGCCTCACTGTTGAGTATTGCTCTAGCTTTTCTATGTCCTTTCTCCGCAGCTTTCTTTAGCCAGTATCTACCCCACCTCTTGGATGCCCTCACCCCATCACCATCCAGGTACGAAAGGCCCAGGTTGTATTGTGCTTTCTTGTCTCCGGCTTGCGCTGCCTTCTTATACCAACGAACTGCTTCTTTGTGATCGACTGCAACGCCAATGCCCTCATGATAGCAATAGCCTAAATCTCTTTGTGCGGCTACATCACCTGATTCTGCAGCTTGATAGAACCAAAAAGCGGCGGAAGCACTGTTCTTTTCGACACCTTCACCGTCTCTGTATCCCAATGCGAGGTTGTATTGAGCCTTCGGGTGACCATTTTCTGCCGCAGACCCGTACCATTTCATCGCTTCTTTGAAATCCTTCGGTACACCACAGGCAAAGTCGAAACAGGTTCCCAGGTAGAATTGCGCCCTGATATGACCACTCTCAGCCGCAGCTTTCCACAGTTCAACAACACGGTTCCAGTTAGTGGGGCAAGGGCGCTTTCTTCCAAAGGCAAGTCTATATCCGAGCCTGAATTGTGCATCAGGGTCGCCCTGGTTTGCCAATCTCGTCAATGCTTTTGTAGTAATCATGATCGTCGCGGCAAAGCACTACGTAGCAGCCCATCTTTACACTAATTCTCTTTCCTTTCAAAAACGACCCGGCCGCCGACCATCGTCATCACGACTTGCGTTTGGAGTATCTCAGCCGCAGGCACGGTCATGATGTCTTTCGATATCACCACAATATCTGCCAACTTGCCCGGAGTGATCGATCCCATCACCGCCTCCTCGAAGCTTGCATAAGCCGCATCGAGCGTGTAGCTCTTCAGCGCCTCATAGCGCGTCAATGCCTGCTCCGAGTACCAGCCGCCTTCGGGCCATCCCTTCGAATCCTGACGTGTGACGGCCGCGTGTATGCCCATGAAAGGGCTGAAGGTCGCCGCGCCTTCATCCGAGCCGCCCACGAGTCGCGTGCCATGATTTAAAAGTGTCCTCCACGCATAAGAGCTTCTGATGCGCTCGCGGCCCACTCGTTTTTCAGCCCACGGCATGTCCAGCGTGCAATGCATCCATTGCACCGAAGCGAGCAGGCCAAGCTCCCCAAATCGGCTGAGGTCTTCTCGGCGCACGACCTGCGCGTGCTCTATTCTGATGCGATGGCCTTCGGTCGGGACTCGGCGAAGCGCCTCTTCTACCGAATCGAGAGCCATCTGATTACCCCGGTCTCCGATGGCGTGAATGGCGACGTTGAATCCCGCTTTCAAAGATTTTTCCACTATGAAATAGAGTTGATCGTAAGGGACGCGAATGACGCCTATGTTGTGCGGCTCGTCTTCGTAAGGCGACATCAACGCGGCCCCGCGCGAACCTAATGCGCCATCGATAGAGACCTTGACGCCCCGCACAGTCAGGCGATGATCGCCGTATCCGGCCATTACGCCTCGCTGAAGTATCTGATCGAGTAATGCCCCTGCATTCACCACGCGAGGAATGGCATTCATGCGAAAAGGGAACTCGCCTGCGTCGATCAACTCTTTGTAAGCGGCGACGGCTTCGAGCGTAGTTCCCATGTCGTGAGCGCCCACGAATCCATAAGACAGCGCAAGCTGAACGCTCTTCTTGATCTGCTCTTTTATGGGCGCGTCGGCAAGCCCGGTTATCTTATCGCGGACGAGCGCCTGCGCGTTTTCGATCAGTATGCCTGTGGCTTCTCTCGTCTCGTCATCACGCAGAATTTTTCCGCCCAGCGGATCAGGAGTCGTTCTGTTTATCCCGGTAATTTCAAATGCTTTTGAATTGGCCCAGCTTGCGTGCCCGTGCATCCCTCTCAAAAGCACGGGATTGTTCGGAGCGGCTTCGTCGAGAGATTTTTTCGTGGGCCAGGTTTCGCGGTCCCAGTTTCCCGTGTGCCAGTTGTCGCCCGTTATCCACTCTCCGGGCTTCGCTCGCGCAACGGCCCGCCGCACCTGCGCCGCAACATCCGCTTCGCTTTTGGCTTCGCCGAGTTCGAGAGATGAACCCCGCCCTGCTCCAAGTCCGACGAAGTGCAAGTGCCCGTCGATGAGACCGGGAATGACAGTCTTTCCCCGAAGGTCTATGACGCGAGTGCGGCTATTGCGCAGGCGATTTATCTCTTCATTCGAGCCGACTGCGAGTATGCGTCCGCCCTCGATGGCGACGGCTACGGCTTTCGGTTTTCTTTCATCGACGGTGATGATGTTTCCGTTGATGAGAATAGTATCGGCCGTCTGCGCGAGAGCTTGAACCGGTATGAGCGCGACGGCGACGAGCGCCAGAATCAGTTTGAATCTCATTTTATCCCTCCAGTATGAAACGGCTTCGGCTTCGCAATCTCTCGACGATTGATGCGGGCGCTTTGCTCGGAGACCCCGCATCGAACGGAGGCTGCGGGTCGTACTCTATGCCAAGCTGTATGGCTTGCGCTATTTCATCATTGAACTCCCGCGCCACGAGCGTGAGCGCCATGTCTATGCCTGCCGAAACGCCAGCCGCAGTGATTATTTTGCCCTCTATCACGACGCGCTCGGCGGTCGGTTCGGCTCCGTACTTTCGCAATTGATCGAGCGCGAGCCAGTGGCTCGTCGCGCGCAGCCCTTTCAAAAGCCCCGCCGCCGCAAGCACGAGCGAGCCAGTGCAAACGGATGTGGTCCATTTCGTATGGGTGTGTACGCGGCGCACCCAATCGAGTATCTCGCCATCGTCCATAAGGGCGGTTTGACCGGGTCCGCCCGGAATCACGAGTATGTCGGGCGAAGTGACCGTATCGAGCGCGTAATCGGCAGTGATCGCAAGGCTTCCGGCATCCGTGCGAACGGGGCCTGATCGTTTTGCCGTGAATTTTACTTCGGCTCCGGGCGTAGACCTCAAGACTTCGTAAGGCCCTACGGCATCGAGGGCCGTGAATCTGTCGAAAAGAAGAATAGCGATTTCCAAATCAACACCTCTTAAAAATGATTGAGTGAGTCGGTCTGTATTCTACTCATTATCCGGGATTACTGAAAGCGCACGGCGCAACCTGTGTGGGTGGATACTAACCTTCCTGTATATGAATCAGCAGAGAGGAATGGCGGCCTTACAGTCGCCGCCTACGGCCTTCCCGTGTCTGATCTCTGACAGCAACAATTGTAGCTAGTCGGCCAATCCTCAAAGATCGTTTAGAAACTGCTTTTTGCCATCTACTATCTTATGGCCGCGCCATCGGCGTGCGATTTGAATTTCTAAACACGCTCTCACGGTCTTGAGAGGCTTTGCCAAAGTTGTCTTTCCTGCCGCTTTCTTATAACTTATAGATGCCTTTGTTGCGGTCGGCCCGAGGCGCGGGCGAAGGGTATTACTCTATCTTGTGATTTGCAGATCGATCTGCGCCGGCTCTATATTTCATCAGGTATCACATATACACATTATCTTGCGAAAAACCGATATGACGCGCTTTCGTTCCAGCATCTTCTTTCTGATGATTTTCTCGGCCTTTCTGCTCCCAGATCAGCAGCCTGTTCTTGCCGACTCAAATGAATACCGCTTCGATTCCTGGACATCAGACGATGGCCTGCCTCAAAACTCTGTCTATTCGATTCTTCAAACCTCAGACGGCTATCTGTGGTTCACGACCCTCGACGGACTTGTTCGTTACGACGGTGTCCGATTCAAAGTCTTCAACAAGGCCAATTCCAAAGGCATCAACAGCAATCGCTTCGCGATGCTCTTCGAAGATAGCGATAAAACCCTCTGGATAGGCACCGAAGACGGCGGGCTGACTCGTTACCGAGACGGCAAGTTTACCACCTATACAACCGAAGACGGACTGTTCAACAATCAGGTAGGGGGCATTGGTGAGACTGATGCCGGAGAATTACTCGTTCGCACCCACAGAGGGCTTGTCCGATATCAGGACGGGCGATTTGTCACTGTCTCCGCAGATATAAAATCTTTCGCCGCCTCCATCGCTTATAAGGGGCGCTCCGGCGCTTCGTGGTACTGGGTCGAGAACCGTCTCAGACGGATCAAAGACGGATCTGTGACCGATTACGAATTGCCTGATTCCACGACAGGCTCTCGAAATGTCATCGCGCTATATGAAGACCGTGAAGGCAGGCTATGGATCGCTACTACTCAGGCAGACCTGTTGATGCTCAAGGACGAAAAGCTGACCGTTTACGGGGTCAAAGACGGATTCCCTGCGACCAATATACGCGCGTTTTGTGAAGACCGCGATGGAGCCTTATGGATAGCCACCTTGAGCAGCGGACTTGTGAGATTTCAGGACGGGCGATTCACGACCTTCACCACCGAAGACGGGCTTCCCTTGAATCAAATGAGGACGATTTATCTGGACCGTGAAGGGACGCTCTGGGCGGGCACAAACAGCAGGGGGTTGGTCCGCATCAATAAACGGATCATCAAGGCGTATCTTCCCGGAGGTGGGCGATACGATAATAGTATCTACCCCATACTCGAAGACCGCGCGGGCAATATATGGATCGGCGGGGGATCACTATACCGATTCAAGGACGGTGTCTTCCATCATATATGGATGAGAGTGATGGCGTTATATGAAGACAAGGATGGAAGGATATGGCTCGGCACGGGAGATGGGCCGCTCTCATTCAAAGACGGGAAGTTTACCGATGAAACCGCTCTGCTCACCGATCTGGGCATAAAGGGCGGCATCAATGCCATACTTATGGACGGGCAGGGGACGCTCTGGTTCGGCACCCGCTGGGGACTCGTCGGGCATAAGGACGGAAATAGTCGACGTTATGGAAAAGAAGACGGCTTGCAGTCGGAGGAGATACGCGCGCTCCTCGAAGACCGCGAAGGCGATCTGTGGATAGGCACTTATGGCGGCCTGGCTCGCTTTCACAAAGGGCGTTTCACCTCCTACACCGAAACCGACGGCCTTTCGAGCAATCGCATCCGCTCGCTTTATGAAGACGGAGAGGGAACTTTATGGATAGGCACTTATGATGGCGGGTTGAATCGCTTCAAAGACGGACGCTTCACCCGATACACAACGGAAGAGGGGATGTCGAGCAACGGAGTCTTTCAGATTCTCGAAGACGATGCGGGCAATTTCTGGATGAGCGGCAATCAGGGGATACAGCGCGTGAGCCGTCAGCAACTGAACGATTTCGCGGAAGGAAAAATAGCCGCCTTGACCTCGGTCTCTTATGGCGTCGCCGATGGAATGCGAGTGGCCGAATGTAATGGAGGCCGTCAGCCCGCAGGCATAGTCGCACGCGACGGACGACTATGGTTTCCAACCGTAGAGGGCGTAGTAGTAGTCGACCCGAAAGGCATTTCGTTCAACCCTCTGCCGCCCCCTGTGCTGATAGAAAATGTTCTCATCAATCGCAAAGATGCGGCCTTCAAAGACGGGTTGGAAATCCCTGCGGGGCAACAGAACCTTGAGATTCGCTATACGGGACTCAGTTTTATAAGGCCCGAATCGCTCAGGTTTCGATACAAGCTCGAAGGGCTGGATGCGGATTGGATAGAAGCGGGAGATCGCCGCGCGGTTTTCTATTCTTACATCCCCGCCGGAGAGTACACGTTCAAGGTGATCGCGGCCAACAAGGACGGCGTGTGGAACGAGGAGGGCGCGGCGATAAGGATCAGGGTGATACCGCCTCTCTGGCAGAGGTCGTGGTTTCAGGCGCTCGTGATTTTATCGCTCGTCGGAGTTGCCGCGATCTTATACCGCCTTCGCATAAAGAGCCTGAAACGCATGCATGCGATGCAGGAGGCGTTTTCGCGCAGGGTGGTTTCATCTCAGGAACAGGAGCGCAAACGCATAGCTGCCGAACTGCACGACAGCCTCGGCCAGAGCCTCATCATGATAATCAATCGCGCCCGCATGAGCTTGAAACGCCCCGCCCCTCGCTCTGATATGCTCGAACAGATGGAAGGGATTTCGGCGACGGCTTCCGCCGCGCTTGAAGAGGTCAAGGAGATCTCTTATAACCTGCGGCCTTACCTGCTCGACCGCCTGGGGCTCGCGCGAGCGGTCGAGTCCATGATAAAGAAGGTCTCCAATTCCACAGGGCTTGACTTCGAGACCGACATCGACTCGCTTGACGATGTCTTCTCGAAAGAGTCTGAAATAGTGCTTTACAGAATCATACAGGAGTGCGTCAACAACATAGTCAAGCATGCTCAGGCTAAGAGGGCGAAGGTGATTATAAAGAAAGACGCGAGCGGGCTTCGGCTTACGATTCAGGATGACGGCAAGGGGTTCGACCCGTCGAAGATAAATTCGAGCGAGACGGCGAAACGGAGCTTCGGGTTGTTTGGCATAACCGAGCGGACGCGACTGCTCGGCGGCAGGCCGTCTATAGAGTCTCATCCGGGCAGAGGGACGACCATAACCATAAATATCGCTTTAAAGGACGGGCGGCATGAAGGCTGAAATCAGAATCCTTATAGCCGACGATCACCCCATAGTGCGGCAGGGGTTGAAGCAGATCATCGAGGAAGACTCGAAGCTCAAGGTGCTGGCCGAAGCCGGAGATGGCAAGGAGGCGCTCGATAAGGTCAGGTCGCTGTTGCCGGATGTCGCAGTGCTCGATGTCGACATGCCGCACATGGACGGTTTTCAGGTCGCGCGGGCCATTCTCTCGGAGAGACTCCCTGTAGCGATCATATTCCTGACCATTCACAGCGAAGAGGAGTTGTTTCAAGCCGCGATGGACCTGGGCGTGAAGGGATACGTGCTGAAAGACAGCGCGCTCGACGACATAGTTGCAGGCATAAAAGAGGTTGTCGCAGGCCGTCACTTTACGAGCCTGCCTATGACGAGTTATTTGATGAACAGAAGCGCGTCGGGATTCACCGTCGAACAGGAAAAACTCGGCCTCCACGAACTCACCCCGACCGAATATCGCATTCTCAAATTGCTGGCGGAGTATCGAACAAGCAAAGAGATAGCCGAGGAATTATCCATAAGCCCTCGCACGGTTGAAACTCACAGGGCGAACATCTGCCAGAAACTGGACCTGCGCGGCAGCCACGCGCTGATAAGGTTTGCCGCCAAATACAAATCACTGCTCTGAATTTCCTACCCATGTTCAGCCTCAACAGGGCATCTATAATGGTTTGTGGTTTGATGTGTGCGTTCATGGCGATGCCTAATTTGGAGTGCGGTGACTTGTCACCGCTTTGGCATAAAGCTGCGACAAGTCGCTGCACTCCAAAGACATACTCGCCGGTTCATTCTCACCTGCTTTATACACTCTTTGCCTTCCTTGACTTCGCTCCGAAAGGGCGTTTGCGGCGATCTAAGTAGTTTTTACGTAGTTCCACGTAGAAGAAATACATACTCCTTCGAATACCCATCGAGACCCTTCCGCGATACGCTCTACACGGTCAGAAAACAGTACCCCAACCGTAAGGGAGGGGTTATTGAGGAAGCCATGAAAGTAATGATCGTCGAGGACAATGAGCAGGTGCGGCAACTCATAAGAGAGACGCTCGCTGGCCTTGCAGACACTGTTCACGAATGCTCCGATGGCGCGGAGGCACTGGAGGCATACACCCGCCATAACCCTGACTGGGTGTTGATGGACATAGAGATGAAACTGATGGACGGGCTGACTGCCACTCGACAGATCAAGGCGCGGTTTCCCGATGCGCGGATAGTCATCGTCACCCAATACGGCGACCCTGAGTTGCGAAAAGCGGCCCGCAAGGCCGGAGCCGATTACTACGTGCAAAAAGAAGACCTGACAGTGATCTGGGAAATACTGCTCGGACAGCAAGATGCGCGAAACTCGGCATTGTGACGGTCTATCGCAAAACCTGATGCTGAACGAATAAACCTTGAAAGGAGAAAAACGATGAATACTGACTTTCGAAACAAGAGGCATATCGAGATTGACCACTACACTCGAACATTTCAGTCAAAGGGCACTCCTACTGAGCCAGGAATGAAGATGGCTGTTATCTTTTTATCGATTGCCTTGATGCTTGCAGGCGCATCTTTCCTGCCCCTCACTTATCAAAAGGCATATTCAAAATCAACGTCGCATAATCCCTCGACCTTGATCGAACCCGAGGAAACTGCACTGCCCCACCTGCAAGGCGAAGAGGCAGTCGAGCATCTCAGGAAGCAGGGCCTCTATTCATCGCTGCAAGAGGCAATGACCGCCGCTCGCTATCGAGTATACGCAGACGATCAGGGCAAGTCGGATTACTATGCCGATAACCCGGCTCTGCGTATGGGCATGAGGTTCGATGACGGAGCGATGCGATTGATGGTCAAGCGCCCCGTCGCTCAATCGAAAGCCGAACGAAACAAAGACAGAAGGCGCGAAGCCCCGCTCAAAAGCAAGCCCCGTTATCGGGTGACGGAACTGAGCCTGCGACTCATCGGAGCAGGCTACGGCAATCGCATTCTTCAGACCGCAGCCAATCCCGAAATGTCTGCCGAGGCCAATCGCTTCACTTACCAACATCACCTCGAAAACTCAGCCATCAGCCATCAGGGGAGCAGGGGAGCAGGGGAGCAGGGGAGCAGAGACTCTATCACCCCCGCACCCCGGAACCGCGGTCGGCGTCCCGACCCCCCGCACCTCTGCATGTTTTCACGCATCACGCATCACGCATAGAGGAGTGGTTCGTCAACAGCGCATCGGGCATCGAGCATGGCTTCACTTTGAGCAATCCGCCGATGGAGCGCGTAGGAGATGAACCGCTGCGAGTGGAGATGGAGTTCGGAGGCGGGTTCAAATTGAGAGCCAAACCCGATGGCAAGGGATTGGTTCTAAGCAACCGAGAAGGGCTGGCCCTGAGCTATGACAAACTGAAGGTGATAGACGCGATGGGCAAGGAGTTGGAATCCTCGATGAAGGTTCGCGGGAGAAGGGTGAGCATAGAGGTGTCGGACCTTGAGGCCAGCTATCCTGTGACGATAGACCCTTTGATAGACACTGAGGTAGTGAAGCTTCTGTCATCTGATAGCGAGGCTGGTGACAACTTCGGCATCTCGGTGTCAATCAGCGGAGATACGGCCATAGTCGGTGCTTTCAGTGAAGACACGGGCGGAAACAATGCGGGAGCAGCTTACATATTCGAGCGCAACGAGGGAGGGGCCAATAACTGGGGCGAGGTTCGTAAGATTCAGGCATCCGACCGTCAGGCTTTTGACGAATTCGGCCAATCGGTGTCAATCAGCGGAGACATGGTTATCGCCGGCTCTTCATGCGAAACCACGAACGGCCTCCAGGCAGGCGCGGCCTAGCTATTCGAGCGCAACGAGGGAGGAGCCAATAACTGGGGCGAGGTCTCAAAGCTTCTGGCTTCAGACGGCGAGGCTGATGACCAATTCGGCTTCTCGGTGTCAATCAGCGGAGACACGGCCATAGTCGGCGCTCTTTTTGAAGACACGGGCGGAGAGGATGCAGGAGCAGTCTACCTGTGTACGATCACCTGCCCGCCTGTGATACTGACTCAACCCGTTTCGGTCGAACAGGATACTACCAACACCGGCGCTACTATCGCTACTGTAAGCGACGACCTCACTCCTGCCTCCAGCCTTATAGTCTCGGTTGAATCTTCTCCGGCAGGCATCTCCGTCACCAACCTCATCAACACAGACGGCACGATCACGGCTGATCTCTCGGCTGACTGCTCGGCTCCGCTCGGCGCAAACACCGTCACACTATCGGTGATGGACAATCACGGCCATGTCACAATGGCCGACCTGACAGTCAACGTCACTGCCGAAACCACTGCGCCAGCCATCGCCTGTCCACTTCCGCCTACGAGGAACAACGACGCCGGACAGTGTTCTGCCGTCGTCAACTTCACAGCGTCCGCAAGAGACAATTGTGACGGGGCGATTACTCCTGTCTGCGTTCCCCCCTCTGGCTCTTCGTTCCCCGTCGGCATCACCACAGTCACATGCACGGCCACAGATGCGGCAGGCAATTCCTCTTCCTGTCAGTTCCTAGTCACGGTCAACGACACAGAGGCTCCCTTCATCGTCTGTCCTTCCGACATCACTGCAATCACGCCCAATCCGGGCACTACGACTGTAGTGGTCAACTACACCGAGCCGTCTGTAGGAGCGGGAACGGCGGGCGACAACTGCGGTGTTGCTAGCGTCGTCTGCAATCCGCCATCGGGGTCGGCCTTCCCGCTCGGCGCGACGACAGTGACCTGCACTGTGATAGATACATCCGGCAACTCAGCCGAGTGCAGCTTCACGGTCTCCACATTCGATGTCTGCATAGAGGATGACTCGAATGCAGGAAACGGAATCCTCTTCATCTCGACGGGACCGAACAAGGGCACGTATCGGATATGCTGCGGAGGGCAGACCCTTACAGGGAGAGGCACGGTGAGTTTGAAGAATGGAATTCTGAATCTCACGCACTTCACGCCGACGAGGAGAGTGCAGGCATATCTCTACATGAATCAGCAGAGAGGAAGTGCATCGTTACAGTCGCCGCCAACGGCATTCCCGTGCGTGATCTCAGACAGCAACACAACGAACAACAACTGCGCGTGCTCGCCGGATTAGAGTGATCGCACAGTAGTGCATTCAAGGGGCCGACTGTGCAGGGCGGTCGGCCCTTTTATCGATCAGCGCGGTTGCTTCATATCAATCGCGCAAGCTTCAGCCTCTTTTCGATGCGCTCATCTTCGGAAAGGATGAAGGCTTCGGTGAGAAGGATGAAAACCGGAGTGAAGCTATCTCGTCATCATGAAATCTCCTTCACGGCTTTGAGCTTGTAGCGGCAGCACACGACGATTTTAACGCTGGCACCGGAATAAACAAAAAGGTGTTAAGGATGTAAAAATAGCTTCGCTCGCGGCCAGCCTGGAATCGAATGAATCACCGGTGGATGGCAGCAAGGAATAAAAGTTAGAATAGGAAACAGAGATGGCGTCACACACACTCCGGCTTCCAGAGATGAATCCAGCCGGACTGAGAGGGGGATGAAATGCCTGAAACAAAAATCAATGACGCCGCCGCCGCACAGATTATCCAATCGTGGCAGGCCGAGCAAAGGCCCGTAGAAGTGCTGATCAGATTCAGTCAGGGGATGGTGCAATCACATCCGGGCTACATTACTTATGAACCGGAAGGGCGCGTAGTGGTTGCCGATGTCGTTGATAAAGATCACTACCTGACGACTGTGCTCGATCTGTCTGCCTTCGAGACGATCAAGCTATCGGAGACCGAAAGTGCTTTGATATTCGAGGAACCCTCGGCAACATCAAGGACTTTCGAATCGGTCACAATAGCACGTCGAAAACAATGAGATTGCGCCTTTATAGGTTTCACCCGTAGGGCGGCCCTGTCGCTCGCGGACAACTAAATATCCATCACCGCTTCTATGTCGGGGTCGAGTTTCGGCGGCGAAGACATGAGCGATATGCCGAAAAACAGCGTGAGCGATATCAGCATCGACACTGCGCCCAGGTCTATGCCGTAGGGGATGGAGATATTCAGTAGCTTGCCCGCGAAATTCACCGCGAGGCTCGACACTATGGCCGTATTGACCGCGAGCGGCGTGGCCCGTTTCCAGTTGAAGCCTATGGCGACGGTAGGCACGAGCGCGGCAGCGAACGTGCCCCATCCGAAAGCTCCGAGAAAGGCCACAAGGTCGCCCGAATATAAAGCGAATAGAGATGACACAACGGCTATCACTACGGTTATGGTCCGCGCCCAGAAGAGTTCTCGCTTGAGCGAACGCCCCCTTATGGCCTTCGGAATGTCATGCACGAACGCCGCAGCGCCGATATTCAAGAACCCGTCAGCCGTAGACATTATGGCCGCGAAAAGTCCCGCAAAGACTATGCCTGCCAGTAGGGGATTCGCGTAATTTTGTAAGAACTGAGGGGCTGCCTGGTCTGCATCGGCAAGCGCAGGGTGCGCGCCCGATATGACGAGCGCGCGCATCACAAGCCCTATGCTTATCCATAAAAGGGCCGCGAGTATATATCCCCCCACCGTGACCGGAAAGATATATTTCGTATCCTGCACACGCCTGTTCATCATCATCTTTGTGACGATGTGCGGCTGGCCCGACCCTCCAAGCCCGAACATGAAATACCACGACAGGCAGCCGAGCATCCCTAGCGTTCCCCACGGGCTTATGGCCTCCGGGTCGTCTCTCATTATGGTCGTCGTCGCAGCAGCCGCGCCCCCGTCGAATGCGTTCAGGGCGGCGAAGAAGACGAGCACGCCGGCCACTATCATCACAAACCCCTGAATCACGTCCGTATAGACCGAAGCGATTATGCCGCCCGTGACGCAATAAAAGACGAGCACCGCGCAGGAGATCGCGACGCTCGCTTCGAGCGGAAAGCTTTCCATCGCGGTCGAGTTGACCAGTATGTCTTGCAGGACTGTGGCCATGGCTTTTATCTGAGATGCGAGATAGCCTATGACTCCGAGGATTATGGCTACAGATGTGAGCAATCCGCAGGACCGGCTGTTGTAGCGCGCCGTCACCACGTCGGGCAGCGAAACGGAATCTCGCAACTCGCCAAATAGCCGTATGCGTTTGCCCAGCAGATAAAAAGATACGCAGTAGCCTATGGTCGCGCAGATAACCATCCACATGGAACTCATGCCCATGCGGTAGACGAGTCCCGGCCCGCCTACGAACCCGAAACCGCTCAACGTGCTTGAGAAGACCGCGAGCGCCGTGACCCATACGCCCAGGCGTCGGCCTGCCATGAAGAAGTCTCTGGTAGATTTCGTGCGGCGCATGGCCCAGAGACCGACCGAGATGCAGAAGCCCATATACAGGGCCACACATGAGAGGATGATAGTATTGCGATATGCTTCCATCAGTCGGCGTCCTCTTCTTGTCGTTGTTTTGACTCGATCAGCTTTTGAAATTTCTCCTGATCTTCGGGCCTGTATATCCAGCGATTGAAATTTCGCATGTAGAGCAAGATAAAAAAGAACGGAACCGTCCACAGCCCGTAGATCATGAATGCGGTGGGAGCAGGAAATATGATGAAGAGCATGTGCTCGCCTCCTTCCGCATAAGAGCGATAGGTCAGCACAAGCCCCGTAAAGACCGCGCCGTACAGAAGAGCGCCTATCAACAAAGGACGTTTCATAACGCCCATCTCTCCCTTACGTCGCGCGCCGAGGGCAAGACATGAGACGAAGAAGGCGACCTGCAAGAGACCGAAAGCAAGCCCTATCCAGATTATATTTCCGTGCCGCGCGATGCCTGAGCCTCCCTGCTGCATGTTTGGAATCCGCGAATGGTTGAAGCCATGACCGTTAGGCACCTCTCCTATCAGAAAGGCCGCTGCCAGCGCGACGCACATCCCCAGGAGCAGGACGAACATTATCCAGGCGAGTTTCATCTGATCGCTCCTCCTTCAACGCAAGCCAGAGCGCAGTATGGCAATGCAAGTTTTTGAACCGAAAATACTCATCAGTAATTGCCGACGGAACGGTCGGCTCGATTGACTGGCGCATCCTATCACCCGGATGCGAGAAATTCAAAGACGATTGCGGCAATAGAGAATTTAGTGCGGCCCTTCGGTTCTGGTAAGAGATGGCAGGAAAGATATATAGTTTCACCTCTGCGACCGGGCGAACCCGGACGCGCAGGCATTAGCAGACGAAGCGCGTTTATAGCGTATGTCGAAGACATTGCAATTACCCTTGCTTGAATCTCCGCTTGATCGAGCGATGAATGTGGCGAAGGCCCGTCACCTGAGCCCCTTTCGCTATCCCGGCGGCAAGACGTGGCTTGCGCCGCTCATACATTTATGGCTGAAAGAGCGACCCGCAGAGTTCATAGAACCATTCGCGGGTGGGGGAATAATCGGCCTGACGGTTGCCGCCGAAAAACTCGCAGAGCGCGTCACTATGGTCGAACTCGACGATCAGGTGGCAGCCGTTTGGAGAACGATCATTACCGACGATGAAGGTGAATGGCTCAGTCGGCGAATTGCCGATTTTGAATTGACTGTCGAAACGCTTCAGAAGGAATTGGCGCGCGCGCCCCGGACGACTCGTGAGAAAGCCTTTCAGACCATTCTCAAAAACCGCACATATCACGGCGGCATCCTGGCTCCGGGCGCTGCGCCCTTAAAGCATGGAGAGAACGGCAAAGGTATCAAGTCGCGCTGGTACGCGAACACTTTGCAAAAGCGAATCGCAGAGATCACCCGCATGCGCGACCGAATCACATTCATCGAAGGCGACGGCATCGAAATCATCAAGAAAAACGCTGACCGCGCTGATACGGTTTTCTTCATCGATCCTCCATACACGGCCGCAGGTAAAAAAGCGGGCCGCCGTCTGTATAACTTTTTCGAGCTTGACCACGAAGCCTTGTTCCGGCTTATGACCACAGTCGTGGGCGATTTCCTGATGACCTACGATAATGCCGAAGGCGTGCGTGAGCTTGCCCATAAGTTCGGATTCGATATGCAGCCTGTCGCCATGAAGAACACGCATCACGCCAATATGACCGAGCTATTAATCGGGCGCGATTTGGATTGGATAAGGCCGCTTCAACAACCCTCCAAAGAATGATCGAACTGCTCGCAGGCTGAATCAGAAACAGATCAGCCGGTTTTCAGTTTCAAGGTTCCTACTTTGAACTGAAAACTGAAAACCAATCCGGCGGATGTGTTCAGAGAAGAAAAAAATTCACCACAGAGACACGGAGGCACAGAGATAAAGATTTCTTTCTTGGTTTTTCTTCGTGTCTCCGTGCCTCCGTGGTGAAATCCCATTCCATTTCTGAACATTTACAATACGGCAACCTGTTTGAGAACAGCCCGCGATTTCGTTATATTGCTTGTCCCCTATCGGAGCGATGTGAGGAGGGACCGCTTCGATCAATAAATATATCGATACTGAGGTTTTGCAAATGACGAATCCTAAAAGACTGCGCGCTCTTTTCTGCTCGCTGGCCGTCTGGGTGATACTCTTATCTGCGAACGCAGCTGCCGCTCAAACCGACAGGCTCCGAATAGATTACACGGTCAAGGTCGCCGATATAGACAGCCATCTCTTTCACGTCACCGCCGACATAAAAAACATCGATCAGCCTCAACTCGACCTGTCACTACCGACATGGACGCCGGGCTGGTATGTGATAGAAAACTACGCGAAGAACATACTTCGCTTTCAGATCACCGATGCAAAGGGCGCGCGGCTGCCTCACCGGATGACTCGCAAACAGACCTGGCGCGTACACACCGAAGGGATCGCACGCCTTCGGGCTGAGTTCGATTATCGCGCGACGGCGCTTGCGCTCAATCAGGCGAAGGTCGCTGAGGATTTCGCCTTCTTCACAGGTATTCAACTCTTCCTCCTGGCCGAGGGGCATCGCAACAGCCCCTGCGCCGTGCGCTTCGAAGTGCCCGAAGGCTGGAAGGTTCTCTCGGCCCTCAAAGAGACTTCCGACCCTTATACCTTCACCGCGAAGGATTACGATACTCTCGTCGATGCGCCGACGGAGATGGGCAAATTCGACGTGACGACTTTTGAAGTCGACGGCAAAAAGCATTACTTCGCCGCCACGCCCGCCGGGGTCTTCTCCGAAGAAAAGAGCAAGCGATTTACGGAGATGTTCGCTCGCGTGGCGCTCGCGCAAAAAGCGATCTTCGGCGACCTGCCTTATGACAAATACGTCCTCTTCTATTTCTTCGCGCGGCCCGAATCGAACGCGGGCGGGGCGCTCGAACATTTGAATTCTTATGTCGCGTTTGCGCCTGCCGGAACGTTCGCAACCCCTGAGATGCTCATAGGCACGGCGGCGCACGAGTTCTTTCATGTCTGGAACGTCAAGCGCATTCGCCCTGCCGAGATGTGGCCTTACGATTACTCGCGCGAGAATGAAACTCCGCTCCTCTGGGTGTCGGAAGGCATAACCAACTACTACACCGCAGTCACTCTCTACCGCGCAGGCATATCGAACCGCGAGCGATTCTTGCAGAGCGTCACGGGCGCGATAAACGGAGTCGAAAACAATGAGGCGCGCGATTACATCTCGCCTGCCGACGCTTCGACCTCGACCTGGCTCGGTTACGATACGCCCGTCGCATTCGGAATATCTTATTACATACAGGGGCAAAACCTCGGCGCGTTGCTCGACCTTTCCGTACGTCACGATACAGGCGGCGCAAAGAGCCTCGACGATGTTATGCGCGCGCTCTACAGAGATTTTTATCTCAAAGGCAAAGGCTTCTCGACCGAAGACATGATCGCTATAATCAAGCGCCTCACGGGGCGCGACTATAGCGACTTCTATCGCGATTACGTGTGGGGAGTCAAAGTGCCGCCTTACGATAAGATTCTCGGCTATGCCGGTTATGGGCTGGAAAAATCGTCTGCCCGAACGCCCGAACTTGGAATCTCCGCCGATGCTTCAACTGACGGCGAGATAAAGGTCACAGGCGTCAAGGCAGGCTCTTCCGCTGCCCGTGCAGGTTTGAAAGCGGATGACATATTGTTGAAGTTCGATGATCTCGAAGTGCAGCGAGGGTTCGAGGCCATAAGTCAGAGGCTCGCGGAGAAGATAGGCGAGACGGTGAAGCTGACGATAAAGCGCGGGGGCGAAGAGATGACGCTCGAAATGAGAGTCGGCGCGGGCGAACGAATAAGCTATCGTGTAGTGGAGGTAGCCGGGCCGACTTCGGAGCAACTGAAAATCCGCGAAGGGTGGTTGAAGACCGGCCAGTGACCTGACGCGCTACTGCCTGATTTTATTCGGCTCTCTCTTTCGACCGGCGGCTTTCTCTTCTCTTCGCTTGCTGTGTAGAGATGGTTCTTGAAGGATAGAATAATGCCGCTCGCTTCCTTTATGAGAAGATTGTCACTAGCGAGACCGTGTTAATGCCTGGACGCTCTCTTAAATCAAAGACAGAATGGCCCCGGTGGAAATGGCCGAAGCTTGGCTTGTGGCTTACAGCCGTTGGCGCTTTGATAGGCATCTTGCTGCTTGTCGTTCCCTCTCTTGTCAAACAGGTGTTATGGATACGGCTGTTCGTTGCAATTATCTGTTCCACGCTGCCGCTTCTGATCTTTGTCTTTATTCATTCGGTCAAGGTTTTATTCGTCGCTCTTGAGCGATTGCGTCATTACGATTATCTCTATGAAGCTTATGAAAAAGCAACTGAAGAGGTACAGCGGGCACAAGAGATGATATTATATCTCTTGCGGGAGCTTACTAGCGGTAGAAGATTCGAGATCGAAAAAGTTTTGTATTATGACCAGGAGGTCTACATAATAGTCGGAAAGAAAAGAGGGAAGGGGAGAAAGCTTGAGGTCGGCAACAATCTGATAGTCATGAACCTGTGGAATGGAACTATTATGGGCAAATTCGAGGTAAGCGAAGTGCGACAGAAAGATTATCGCGCCAGAAACACAGGTTATATCAGCCCTGTATGGCTGGGGTACATTCATAAGTCTGGCGCTAGTGAATCTTCTCCGCCTCCGGATACGGCAGCGATCTATATTGAGACAAGGGAGGGTGACGACGATGAGCACCAAGCAAATTACTACAGGTAAGAAAGTGTCGGAGCGAGGCTGGCTCTCGAAATTGAGAGATATAGTAGAGCCCGAGCAAATCAGTACGAATAAGAAAGTTTTGGAGGGCCGGGTGGCTCAAATTCTCAATGCCAGAGAGATCGCCATAAACATCGGGGCGAAAAACGGGGTGGAGCCTGGAATGGTATTCGCAGTATTGGCCGAGACCCCTCTGGAAGTGCGTGATCCGGAAACCCAGGAATTGCTCGATGTCGTAAATCGAGAGAAAGTAAGGCTAAAAGCGACCGAGGTAAGAGAAAAAATCACGATCTGTGGGACGTATAGAATAAAGGGCTTATGCGAACTGCCTGTCACTTCTCTGGATTTCCTGAATGAGAACTTATCTGAAGAACGCTATGTAAAAATAAATGACCGGGTGGTTCTCGTGGATGAGTAGCTTGTGCTGTTTGCCATTCAGTCAGGGCAAGCATTATCTAAAAACCGATTGGGCCAGAGTCGCGCAACCCGGTCAAACAGGATATTATCAGATTTTTACTATCGAGGAGCATCAGACCCTTTCGGAATTCAATATGGCAGAAGAAAAACTTGAAATAATACCCCTCGGCGGGGTCGGGCATTTCGGGATGAATATGATGGCTCTCCGATACGGCGGCGAGACCATCATCATAGATGCAGGCATGGGATTCCCCGAAGAAGACCTGCCGGGCGTCGATATCGTCATCCCCGATCTCTCTTTCATCGATGAATACTGCGATGAGATTTCAGCCATAATACTCACGCACGGACACGAAGACCACATAGGCGCAGTGCCTTTTCTCTTGAGAGAGATCGATGTGCCCGTCTACGGCACGCACCTGACCCTCGCCTTTGTCGAAAACAAACTCGAAGAGCACGGCCTTCTCGCTATCACCGAACTCCATGCGGTCGAGCCTCGTGACCGCGTAAAGCTCGGCCACTTCGAAGTCGAATGGATTCACGTATCGCACAGCCTCACTTCCTGCACCGCTGTCGCTATAACCACTCCCGTCGGGGTCGTCATACATTCGGGCGATTTCAAAGTCGACGATACGCCCGTCGTAGGCCCCTCGATAGACCTCGAACGCCTGACCGAGTATGGTGACCGGGGCGTGCTCGCGCTGCTTGCCGATTCCACCAACGCCGAGCGGCCCGGCCGCACTATGTCCGAGCGCGCGGTCATCCCCGCCTTCGAAGACATATTCGAGCGGGCTACGGGCCGCATAATTGTCAGTTGTTTCACATCGTCCGTGCATAGGATTCAAATAGTGCTCGACCTGGCCCAGGAGTTCGACCGCTATGTCGCGCTCATGGGCCGCAGCATGTTGCGCAACGTCGAGACCGCTGACAGCCTGCGCCAGTTGGATGTGCCCGATGGAATCTTCGTAGGCACTTCGGAAGCGCGCCAGATCGCCGACGACCGGCTCGTTCTGCTCGTCAGCGGATGCCAGGGCGAGCCGAGGTCCGCTATGGCGCGCATGGCGACAGATCAGCATAAGAACCTTTCCGTAGGAGAAGGCGACCTCGTCGTGCTGTCGGCCCGCAACATACCCGGAAACGAACGGGCCATATCCCGCTTGATCTCGCATTGCTATAAGCGCGGCGCTCAGGTAGTAGATAGCTCCATTGCGCGCATCCATTGTTCGGGTCACGGGAGCCAGGAGGATCTCAGGATTTTGATCGAAGCCGTCAGGCCCCGCTTTCTGGTTCCGATTCACGGGGAGCATCGCCAGCTTTACCGCCATAAGGAATGGGCCTTGACGCTCGGCATAGTCGAGCCGTCGAACATAATAATAATCGAAAACGGCGATGTGCTTGAGCTTGGCGGGAAGACCGCCGAGGTGACGGCCAAAGAGTTCGTGGGTCGGACCCTCATCGACGGCGCTTACGGCGAAGTCGAAGACATGGTGGTCAGGGACCGCAAGCATCTCTCTTACGATGGAATAGTCGTTCCCATAGTGGCCATCAATTCCACTTCGGGCGAGTTGGAATCCGAGCCTGAGATAATAACTCGCGGTTTCATACACGAAGAGGACTCGGCCGATATGATCGGTGAGTTAAAGCAAATAATCGAAGAGACCATACGCACGGCGAGCCACGAAGAGCGCATCGACTGGGCCGTTATAAAAGAGAAGATACGGGTCGCCTTGAAGCGGTTCATTCAAAAGAGCACAGGCCGCCGCCCTATGATCATTCCCGTAGTCGTCGAGGTCTGATCGTATTTACGGGTGAACCCGATGCGATGCCCTGTGAGGTTTCAGGCTGATTGCTTTGACGGGTGTCTCTTCCAAAGGCGAGTCCGGCATTTCCCGCATCGGCATCAATGATCATCCTCTAATATCTCATTACAAATGGAGATACATTCGTTGCAGATATATGCGGTCGGGCCGGCTATTATTTTCGATACTTCCCTTTGTGATTTTCCGCAAAATGAACAGCGTATCTCTTTTTCGAGCTTGTGAGGAATTTCTATTTCGTCCTGCCAGCTATCCCCGTATTCGCTCACCAGATCAGATTCCAGCGCTATTACGAGCGCATAAAATCTTGTGAGCAGGTCTCGATAATCGATTTGATTCTCTGACTGGATTTTGTCTTCAAGTCCCTTTATAAGAATCCGTAGCGCTTCTTTATACTGGTGCCGCGCAATTGCAACTGCACACTGCGTCATAAACCCCAGCTCAGAATTTGCTTCATCCGAATCCTTATGTTTCATAATCGATACTAATCATAATAGCAGGGCGCGCTGTTTTGCAATCAGATCAATTCGATGCCTGCCGCTTGAAGAGCGAACAGGATGACGGCCAGCAGCCCTAAGATCAATATGCCGAGACCGCCCAGGAGGAGAAACAACCAGGCCCAGTCGCTCCATTTCGATTGCCCGTCGCCCGATGCATGGCGTTCCAGAAGCTTCATGTTACGGCTGTTGGCTTTCCAGGCGAAATCGAAGAGGTCGCCCACCGCAGGCACAGTGCCTATAAGGTAATCTACAGCGACGTTGAAGACCATACGCGCTATGACCCCTTTGGGCAGCCCGTAGCGGATCGACGCGATGACGATGTAGACCGATAGCAATGTCGTGATGGAATCTCCCACCACAGGCGCAAGCATGCTGATTATGGGGTCGAGACCGAAGCGTATGTTCGTGCCCGGAATTCTGATCGCCTGATCGAGTATAAAGGCGAGCCTCTCCAGGCGCTTGTCGACCGGCTCAACGCTCGTCTCTTCCGGGCGCGCGAGGGCGTCATCCGAATAGTCATAAGCCATTCGCGTTCTGATCCGATCTACTTCACGCTCACTGACTGTTTGTTTCATCTTATGCCTCGTTCGATGCTTTCAATCGCATACGCGATGTACGGTCATCACTCTGTCGTTGAGCCGCGCCAGCGGTCGTAAGCGGCTATGAATTCCGGGTCTCGTCTCTTCAATTTCTCATAATCGATCCTATTGCTTCGGGTCATAAGCCTGTAGGCGAAATCAATGGGGTCGAGGTGCATGAGTTCGTGCGCATTTTCAAACATCAGCAGGCTTGAGACGGCCGCTTCCTGATATGCATCGATTATGGGCTTTCTGGTTCTCTCAAATTCTCCGAGCGCATCTTCGAGCTTTTCATTCGCCCGGAAACATCGCGCGAGCGCTATCGAATCTTCGAGCGCGAGGCGCGTCCCAGAGCCTATGGAGAAATGCGCCGTATGCAATGCGTCGCCCAGGAGCACTATGTTTTTATGGCTCCATCGGCGGTTCTTCACGAGCAGAAAATTGAGCCAGCGAACGAAGTTGTTCGCGAGCAGCGCGTGTCCTTCGAGGTCGGCCTCAAACACGCGGGCCAGATACCGGCAGGTCTCTTCACCGGATTTCTTATCGAGTCCGGCGCTTTGCCAGGTCTCTTCGCCGCATTCGACTATGAAGGTGCTCGTGGTCTTATCGAATTTGTAAGAGTGGGCTATGAACAGCCCCGCTTCCGTCTGCCTGAAGGTCAGGGTCAACCCGTGAAATAGTTGGCGGGTGCCGAGCCATATATATTTGTTGCGCGCCTCTTCAAGCGTCGGTTGAAAGTGTTCTTCGAAGGTGCGCCGCACGAGGCTGTTCGCGCCGTCAGTGCCCACGAGCAGATCATACCCTTCGAGCGCGCCGGCATCTGTGATGTTCGTATTAAAGCGAATATCGACTCCGAGGTCGCGGCATCGCTCATGCAAAATGTTCAGGAAGGCGAGGCGGCCTATGCCTGAGAACCTGTTACCTCGAACCGTGATCTTCTGGCCCTTGTGCGCGATGACGACGTTGTCCCAGGTCTCGCACTTTCGGGTTATCTCTTCGTAAGACGGGCGGTCGTTCTCTTCGAGGTAAGAGAAGGTCTGATCCGAAAAGACTATTCCCCAGCCGAATGTGTCGAGGGGTCCGTCCCTTTCGTATATGGTGATTTCGTGCGCGGGGTCAATCTTCTTCATGAGGATGGCGAAATAAAGCCCCGACGGCCCGCCTCCGACTATGCTTATTCTCATTATGGTCTTCGCACTCCCGATATCTGAGATTAGCCTGAAGCGCATTGCTCCGGCAACCCGCGCCGCAGGTGGCGATTGGCGGAGATGGGATTATCGGGGCGGCCGATGTTGAGATCAATCCATGAATTTATACCCGACGCGGTGTACGGTCACTATGTATATGGGATTGCCTGGGTCGTCTTCTATCTTATGGCGCAGCTTGGCTATGTGCGTGTCGACGGTGCGCGTCAGAGGGAAGCTGTCGTAGCCCCATACGCTGTCGAGCAATTGATCGCGGGAGACGACCTCTCCCCGGTGCTCTATGAAGTATTGAAGTATCTTGAATTCGCGGTGCGAAAGTTCGAGAGGCCCGCCGCCTTTCGTGGCCACGTGCTTTTTAAAATCGAGCGCCACGTCTCCGAACTGAAAATTCTCAATCTTTTCGATGCGACCCGAAGCGCGGCGCAGAACGGCTTCGACCCGCGCGGCCAGTTCCATGAAGCTGAAGGGCTTGGTCACGTAATCGTCCGCTCCGAGCTTCAGTCCGAGGACTTTATCTATCTCCTGCCCGCGCGCAGTCAGCAGGATTATGGGTATCTGATTGCCTTCGTTTCTGAGCCGTTTGCAGATGTCGAGACCGCTCATCTTGGGCAGCATCACATCCAGGATTATTATGTCAGGCTCTTCGTCTATGGCCAGGCGCAGTCCGTCGGCCCCGTCTCGGGCCACCTTCACCGAGTAGCCTTCATACTCGAACCCATCGCGCAAGGCGACGGCCATCGCCTGGTCGTCTTCAACTATCAAAAGTTTGTTCATTTTGCACATCCATCAATTGTCGCTCGGCACGGTGTTCAATCCGAGCGAGGCGTCTTTTTCGTCGGCCGGTTGTGTCTCCTCTTCGTGCGAGCCGGACTTTGCATCGGGTCCGGCCGGCAAATGAATCGTGAAGGTGCTTCCCGCATTCTGTTTGCCTTCCACGATCATCTTGCCCCGGTGAGCTTCGACGATGTGTTTGACTATAGCCAGCCCCAGGCCGCTACCCTTCACATCATGAACGAGACCTGTGCTCACGCGGTAAAATTTGTCAAAAATCTTCTCCCGCTCCTCGCGCGGGATGCCTATGCCGTGATCGGTCACGGAGATAATTATGTAGCCGTCCTTTTCTTCCAGGCGCACGGCTATCTCGCTCGACGAGCCTGAGTATTTGACGGCGTTGTCGAGCAGGTTGGTAAACGCCTGGGCTATGGCGTCCGCATCTATCACAGCACTGGGCAGGGGCCGTCCGGGAGACTCGAAGACTATGTTGAAACCGCACTGGTCGAGCCGCACTTTGAACGCGCGCAGCGTTTCGAGCACAACATCTTCGACATCGGCTTCCTCGAACTGGTATGTCTTGTGGCCGGATTCGATTTTGGAAAAATCCAAAATGTTATTGATAAGCTGCGTAAGGCGTCGGCTTTCGGTCTCTATGTACTCGCCGTATTCGCGAATCTTTTCCGGCTCCTTGACGCGGCCCAGGCGCAGGAACTCGCCAAAGACCCTTATCGAAGCCAGGGGCGTGCGCAATTCGTGTGAGACGTTTGAGACGAAATCGGCTTTCATCTGCGAGAGTTTCATCTCGCGTGAAGCGGACCTGAGCGCCATGGCGATCCCTCCTATCAAAAGCGCGGTCATAAGCAAAGACAACGACAGGTTGAAAGCGAAGAGCCTCCGCGCCCACTGTTTCTCGGTCATGTGAAGCATTCCCATCCCGACGCGCCAATCGCTGAAGACGAACTGCAGGGGAACGGCTGCTTCGTCGTTCAGGATACGGGCCTGCCGGCCTTCGGGCAACAATTTCCCTTCACTATCGCGGAGGTTTACGACTGTTTCCTGGTAATCTTCGGGGAAGTGAGCGGGCAGAGATTCCTCTATCATGCCGGGGAGAAGAGTCTCCTGAAAGAACGCCTGATCCACTATCATACCGGCTACGCCGACCACCATGCTGTTTTTTTCATCAAGTATCGGCTTGGTTATAACCCTCACGTTAGGATCCCGCTCGTCTACAGTCAAATCCGTCGAATCGGGAGTCGTATTGGTCAGGTTGTATATCATCCAGGAAGCAATCGCTGCGTGCGCGGCGCTCCAATCCCGCGACCCCGCCTCCCGGTGAAATGTTTGCTCACCAGCAGGATCGTAAAAGAGCACGAGCACATAAGACCCTCCCGATTCGTATTCACCCGATAGTCCTACGAATAACCTGCGGGCCGCCTTGAACTGGTTCTTCTCGAAATGGGCCGCAGCTTCACTCAGGGAGCGTTCGTCCGTCCGGGCTACAGCGAAGGCGCTGGGAGGGACGTTCAATACACGGTCGGCGCTGGTTCTGTAATACTCTTCTATCTTCGAGGCGACTTCCGACAAGTAACTTCTCATCAGATCCTTGCGGGCACCGGGCAGACTCCATTCGAGCGCCGATAGATAGCGGTACTGCAATCCGAGTAGGATCAACAGCGGGACAGCGACCACCGAAAGCCCTACCCATAGAATATGGCGTTTGAAAAACTCTCTCAGCTTGAACACTTCTACCATTCCTTTTCTTTAGCGGTAATATATACTATCCGGGCAAAGCAGTCTTTAGAGATTTTTCCGGCTTTTACAACTTTTTGACACTTTTAACCGCATTTTACACGACCTTGACCACATTCACATAAGGTCTCGATACACTCGATGCGATGGCTGAATTATAATCATTTCGTCCGTTGTCCGTCGTTCGCCGTCGTATTCGCTTTCGGGCGATTTCTCAGCACTAAATTACTACGGACAACCGACAACCGGCAACGGACGAAACCCATTATCAGGAGGATTTTGACATTGAAGCACAAGATCGCAGCTACCCTATTGACTTTTTGTATGGCGGTCGCGGCGCACGCGCAACAAGGCCCCAAGATCGTGGCCTTCGGCAGCGATTCGCCCGAACGCGGCACCACGCGAGTAGCTTATTGGGACAACGTAAAGAAGGCGGTCATCGCCGAGTTCGCCATAAACTACGGCCGTCCCGCATGGAAGAAAGACTATGAGGATCAGGCCAAATTCGACACGATGACCAAAGGGAAGGTCTGGCGGCTGGGGGAAAATTTCTGGACCCTCCTCGACACTAACATCCCTTTGAAGATCGCGGACAAGGATGTGCCGGTCGGCTTATGGTATCTGGGCTTGCACCGCTCGGACGACGGAGCGACCTGGAGCCTCGTCTTCATAGACCCGGTCAAAGCGCGCAACTCGCACCTCGACGCTTTCCAGATAGGACAGGCTCCGATTGAATTCAAAGTTCCTATGAAAGCGGAACAACCGGGCGAGATAAAAGAAAAGCTGACCATAGACCTGATCTACAAGCAGGAGAACTTAAAAGAAGTCACTTTGAAAATAGCCTGGGGGAAACTACAAGTGACCGCGCCCATACAGGTGCCCATAAAAGGTTGATTTCGATATAAGGCCGGAATGCGCTTCGCGCTGCATGACCGCTTGATGGCGCGGGGCGCGGCCCATTTCACCTGACTTCATTCGTGCCCATAAAAAGTGAATCGCTATTCCCGGTTGGCGGAAGCTCAGGGGATAGCGGCGCTTGGAACGCTGGAGCGCCGACAAAGAGGCCGCCAACCGGGATTTCTCGCGCCCGGAGGTATGCCTGATTCGAAAACATAAACCCGTAAGGAGTCCTTGAAATATGAAGAGCCGGTTCCTGAAAGTCACATCGTTCGCCCTTTTGATAGCCCTTCTCTCCGCAGCTTCCACGCCGGGTCGGTCCCAGGCCGGAGCAGATGCGTTGAAGGAAGCCAATGACCTGTTTCAGGCCCAGGACTGGGCGAAAGCGGCGAAGGCGTATGAATCGATCACTAAAGAGCAGCCTTCCAATGGAATTGCCTGGTATCGTCTTGGCTATGCGCTTCACGCGATGGGGAAGTATGACGGGGCGGTCGAGGCTTATCAGAAAGTCATCGCAATCCGCAGCAACCCGCTGGCCATCTATAACCTGGCCTGCGCTTATTCGAGATTGAACGAGAAGGACAAAGCCTTCGAGTGGCTGAACAAGTTATTGCAGACCGGGTTCAAAGCATCGCAGCCGCTCAAGACGGACGAAGACTTTGCGAACCTGCGTTCCGACCCTCGCTTCAAAGAACTCGTGGCGACGGCCGAGAAGAAAGACAGGCCGTGCGCTTTCTCGCCGCAATCCAGGCAGTTCGATTTCTGGGTGGGCGAATGGAACGTCGAAAACCCGCAGGGGCAGCGGGTCGGGACCAACAGCGTGCAATTGATACTCGGAGATTGTGTAGTCTTCGAGAACTGGACCGGCGGCAGCGGCGGCAGCGGAAAGAGCTTCAACTTCTACAATGCCGCCACAGGCAAATGGCAGCAGACCTGGGTCGACGATGTGGGAAGCGTTCTCGAATTCACGGGCGAGTTCAAAGACGGCGCGATACGTTATACAGCGGAAACGCCTCTGCAAGGGGGAGGGAAGACGCTTCACCGGTTGACCTTCTTTCCTATATCGAAAGACCACGTCCGCCAGCTATGGGAGCAATCCACAGACGGCGGAAAGACCTGGGCCGTAGCCTTCGACGGCCAGTACAAGAGAAAGATATAGGCATGGAAAACCACAGATGGGTTCGTGGTCCGGCTCCTGTTCAGCGGCGGGCGCAGGTGAAAGAGACGGTTTGCGCATGTAATCCAGGAACGAATCGGTTAGAGGTCAAGGAGTGCATAACGGGAAACGATGAACGATGAACATTATGAGCGGCCGCGCGATTACGCGGCCACGCTCCAGAACGATGAACAGCGGAGTCTGGTGAATCATATCATCACTCATCATTCATCATTTCTTATGCTTTCTCCTGGATTGAATGTTCGAGGGAAAGACGAGATACCGCAGAGGGTGCGGGGCGACATAGCGGCTCAAATACTTCTCCCCGCGCCCCCTGCGGTTAATATCATCATCGATCTTTATCTTTCGGCCTGGTCACCACCGATCTGGTGTAGAGCATAATATCTCTCAACTGCTCGTTGGTTAATCCACGCTCGGAGACCATATTCAGTATGCTCAATAGCATGTCCCT
>JAKEHD010000382.1 GCA_022615215.1 Blastocatellia bacterium | reverse complement strand
CTCAGGAATGAAAAGCGGCGTCTGGGCCGCCGCACTCCAAATAAAGGCTCCTTACCCTCAAGCCCCGATGAATAGTTTCAATCCTTGCCGCGCTGAGTATACTATGATCGAAAACTCTACTTCTACGATTTTGAAATCAGGAGGTCGCGTGCAAACGAAAAGGCATTTCGCAATCGCTTCGATAGCCATTTTACTCATGGCCTTCATCAGTGCAGGGCTTGCCTCTGCATTCGCAGTCAACGAACCGAACGGCGCACGGGTGACGGCAGACTTCGCTCCGCTTCGTACAACGATTGCGCTCTCGATAGGCGATAATATTTTCAAGTCTTCGGAGATGGGCGGAACCCGACACCCTTTCTTTTCCAGCGGATTGCCGCGCGGCGCTCTTCGCGAGCACGCGGCTATGATGGGGATTCTCAGAAAAAACGGCGTGCGAGTTCTGGATGTGCGCGACCTGCTCGATAGCGCGATTCAGAGCGCAAGGCGCGCGGGCAAACTCTCCGACTGGCTGCGCGAGACTTTTCCCGCCACCGCAGATGAAATCATAAAGCGCATAAACGAACTCGACGCCGACAGCCTGCTCGGACGCCGAGACGATCACTTCTACGTGACCGGACCCGACGGCCTGTTGAATCCGCTCTTTCCGGGAATCACTTCCATGTACTGGGCGCGCGATTTTGCTATCTCTACGCCGAAAGGAATCGTCATCGGCAACGGCAGATTTTACAATCGCGCCATCGAAAACTCGCTCGCGCGATTTATGTTCGAGTACGCGGACGAGTTGAAGCCGTTCCCCATAGTCTTCGACGCGAGCAAAGAGGGCGTCCTGCTCGATGGCGGAGACGTGATCGTCCTCGATGAAAAGACATTGCTGGTCGGGGTCGGCAATCGCAGCAGCCTCGGAGCCGCGCCCAAACTCGCAAGGCAACTAGGCATGGATGTCCTTGCAGTCAGCCTGCCGCCCGCAGACAAACCGAGCGGCCTCAGCCGACAGTTGTTGCACCTTGATTCTATATTCAATCTCGTGGACTCGAAGAAAATCCTCGCCGTCCCCTTCTTCCTTGAAAAGAATTCGAGCGACACGAACCCGCTCAAGCCTGTCTTGCTTGGCATAGCCCGACAGGTGGATGAGATGAAACGATTCGAAGGCGAACGCGACCTCGGCAACTCCGATGAGATAAGGCGCACGGTCGAGTTGATGCCCGAAGTGGGCTGGGTCACGCGATTCGAAGCTTCTACAGGGACGGCCACACCGCTCCGATTGAAACTCCTAGATTATTTCCGCGAACGGGGCTATCAGATAATCTACGTCGGCGGCGAGCAGGGTAAGCTGCCGCTCGGCAAATACGCAATCGAGCGCGCCATGTACGAACTGCGATGGCAAGGAGCGAACGTCGTGCAACTGGGACCGGGCCGGGTCATAGCTTACGAGCACAACATATATACTAACGAAGCTCTCAAACGTGCAGGCGTAGAGGTGCTGACCTTTCCGGGCGAGTTGCTATCGATCAGAAACGGCGGCCCGCATTGTCTGCTAATGCCTCTGGTCAGAAACGAGCGTTGAGTCCTAAGCAGGCTGTTTTTTAAATACGGAACGGACCACTAATATATCAAGATTTAATTTTTCAGCCGAAAATGAATCGCGGCCGCCCGTATGAGTTTTGGGATGAGTTGAAGATGCTGACGAACGGCGTAAGCTTTGAGCGAGAGCCGAATGTGAAGAGAAGCGCAAAACGGTTGTTTAACGCACGTCTTGCCCGAAGACCTCCAAACTGCTTATGATAAATCGAAGCGGCGCTTTGACGATTTGCCTGAGTAATTTTCTACCTGAGAGTTTTATATGAACCAGCACATTCGCACCACCGTTCGCGTTTCATACACAATCGCCCGGCGGATTTGGCCGGCGATCATCGTGCTTGCGCTGCTCGTGGGCGCGCACACAACGGCGCAGATACGCCCCGGCGCTCAACCTACGCTCAGAGGCAACCGCCCCCTCGTGATAGCCCATCGCGGCGGCGCGAAGGAATGGACCGAAAACACCATCGCCTCATTTCATCGCGCGATAAGGGTGGGAGCGGACGGAATAGAGACCGACCTGCGGCTTACGCGCGACGGCGTCGTAGTGCTCTATCACGACGACCGCTTCGGCCGGGTCGAGGGTCTCGCCCCCGCGCAGCGCACGCGCTCGATCTCGGACCTGACTTATTCGGAACTCTCAAGGCATACGCTGATCCCCGTAGGCGAAGACACGGGCAGAGAGCGGGTGCCGACGCTTGATGACCTGCTCGCCGATATGAGGACCGGGTTGCTCAATATAGAGATGAAGCGAGTGGAAAAGTTCGACGACCTGTTGAAGAAGACCATACGCGCGTTGAAGAATTATCGCGGACTCGACCGCGTAGTCCTTGAGCCGCCCGACCTGAAGACGGCCGAAAAACTACGCGACGAGCTTGGCCCTAGCCTGAAGCTTCACATAAATCCCGGATATGACGGCTCGGTCCCTTTTGAGAAATCTCTCGAACGTGTGCTCAAATTCAAGCCTCACTCGATATCGGTCTCTTACAAAAAGCTCTCATGGGAAGTGGTCGACCTGGCGCACGAGGTCGGGGTCGAGGTGTGGGTATGGACTGTGGATTCGCCCGGAATCGCTCAGGCCATGTGGCTGCTCGGCGTCGACGCGATAAAAACCGACAGGCCCAAGATGGTGGTCGACCTGCTCAGAGGACAGTGAAGCAGGGGGGCAGGGGAGCAGAGGGGCAGGGGAGCCACAGAGTCATTGAAGCCAGAAACCAAGCACCCCCGCACCCGAGCACCCTTGCTCCTCTGCTCAGGTTTCATCGCCCGCGCCGATGGCTGATGGCTCGTGCTCCGGGTCGAGGGTAGTCATCTCGGCCATCAAAAGTTTTTCGCATTCGGCGGGAGAGGATGCGATTTTTCGCTTCGCCTCGGCCTGCTTCTCTGCAATCAGCGCCCTTACAGAAGGAAGCCAGAACCCTGAGATGAGCGACAGTGCGGCCAGTACTGCGCCCGCAATAAAGACATGCTGCAAGGCGCGCGAGAGCGCCTCTTGCAGAGGAGCGATGATCGCGGGCGGAAGTTCCGCGCGCGCGTGAGGTTCGATGAGCGCGCTCGGATTATTAATTATGCGGGCGACCTCCGCCTCGGGCAGTCCGCTTGCGCGCTGTACGTCGGGCAGATGCGAAGACAGCCCCAGAGTCAGCATGGCCCCCATCACGGCCACGCCCGCCGCCCCGCCTATCGAGCGCGCGAACGGTTGCAAAGACGTTGCTATGCCGAGGTCGCTGCGCTCGACAGAGTTCTGCACAGTTATGAGCAGCGCAAGCACTACAAGCCCTATCCCAGACCCCATGACTCCCATATCCGCGAGCAGCAACCATCGCGGCGTGTCGGAGCCGAACGTGGCGAGCAATGCAAAGCCCGCAGTCATAATCGCAAGCCCCGCAAGCACTGTGGGCCGGTATCCGACCTTGAGCATCAAGCGCCCGCCTATGACCGCAAACAGTACCCATCCCATCAAAAAAGGCATGAGCGCATACCCTGCCTCGGTGGCCGTGCCTCCGAAGGTGCCCTGCACGAAGAGCGGTATGAAAGAGATCGCGCCGAACATCGCCGTGCCCACGAGAAATGAGGTTATAGAGCCTACCGATATCACGCGATTTCGAAAGAGCGCAAACGGCACTATCGGATCCGAGGCTCGACGTTCGGCTCGCGCGAACAAGTAACCGAAGACGAATACTCCCGCAACGACCGCCCACATAAAGGGATTGGACCACACGGCGGGGTCTCCTGTCTCGACGAGCGCAAAGAGCATGAGCGTGATCGCAGCCGTCAACCATATAGCGCCCGCATAATCTATCACCCGGCCTTCAGAGCGTTTGGGTTCTATGAGCGCGACGCCGACTATCGCAGCGGCAGCGAGGCCGAAAGGGATGTTGATATAAAAAACCCATCGCCAGGAAAGGTTATCGGTGATGAATCCGCCCATGACCGGGCCTATTATCGAAGCCACGCCCCATACGCCGCTGAAGAGCCCCTGTATGCGCGCGCGTTCGCTCGGAGTGTAAATGTCGCCGTTGATGACGAGACTGAGCGGTATGAGCGCGCCCGCTCCGACTCCCTGTACGGCTCGAAAGGCTATGAGTTGAACTATCGATTGCGACGCGCCCGACAGCACAGACCCGAGCAGAAAGAGCGCGACCCCCGCAAGATAAAGAGGCCGTCGCCCGTATAGGTCAGACATCCGCCCCCAGAGAGGGACGGTCACGGTAGAGGTCAGCAGGTAAGCCGAAAAGACCCAGCTATAGAGGTCCAATCCGCCGAGCGATGCGATGACTGTAGGCATGGCGGTGCCGACTACGGTCACTTCGAGGGCGGCAAAAAACATCCCCATCATCACGCCCGCCGTCACAGCCCATCGCCTTCGCTTCGATAGCTCGACGTGAGGACGTTCTGTGTAAATCTCTTCTTTATGTTCGGTATTCAATATTTTCTATGACTCCATGATCAATCGTATAAGAAGGATTATCCAACAATTAAGGTGTATTGACAGTCAGAACATCCTGCTCTCTAATGATCGAGTAATGGTTGCCATTCGATTAAGTCGCCGGGAAACCCTTCATCCCAGGGGAAGTATCCGCTTGTAGTCGGCCAAACACACTGAACTACAGGGAAGTCCATGCCTTTGTAAAACCACATTGCATATCCCAGATACTCAGGATAACGCTTTTTCGCAACTGCTCGAAACGTGCAGTCGAAGCATTCGAGCAAACCCGCGTATGCTTTTCCAGTTTCAAAGCGGAGACCTTTCTTCACATCTTCACCGATCCAGCCGACCATATCTTTCATAAGGTCGGTGTTCAAGCCGATCACTATTACTTCAGGATGTTTAAATGAATGAAAGAGACCTATTGAAAAAGTGTGAGGTGGTCCTTCTTCATCTTCCAATACGTTGATTATATGAAACCCGTATTCTGCCACATCCGATATTACTTTCTTATCCCCCTTATTCATTCCACTCCCCATCAAGTTTATTCCGAAATACTTCTGACTCTGGTGAAACTATAACCCGATTCGCGCAGACCGGACATCGGAGCCGTCGAGAGCGGCGTCCCCGTTGAAACCTGAGAGTGAGGGGAGCGCCGCAATCGGGGCATTCCACTTCGCGGTAGTCTTCTCGCTCCTCGGCGTCTTCGTTTATGTATTTGCGTTTCGCCACGATCAATCGGTCTCTATGGGGTAGCCGAGTTCACGCCAGCGTTTCCATCCGCCGTCCATCGAAACAGGGTTCTTGTAGCCCATCTGCTGAAGCGCGTCGGCTGCAAGCGCCGAGCGATAGCCCCCGCCGCAATAGAGTATGATCTCAGCATCGCGGTCGGGGATGGCTTTTTCGATGTCTCGCTCTATTATGCCTTTGCCGAGGTGCATAGCTCCCTGCGCGCGTCCCTGTTGCCACTCATTGTCTTCGCGCACATCGACGAAGTAAAAGCTCTCGCCCGCCTCCTGTCTGCGTCGCACCTCTTCCGGGGTGGTCTCGCGCACGCGGCTTTTGGCGTCATTGACCAGTTTCAGAAATCCTTCCGAATGTTCCATCATCATCTCCCGTCTATCAAGTGCAGAATAACAGTCCCATTCAACTCAATGCCATAATAACCAGGAGAGGGCGCGCTCGCAATTTCGCGCCGCTCGCGCCGCCTGTTTTGTGTCGGCTGCGAGCGATCAGGCCAAGTTTGTCGCGTATGGAATGTGTGATAGAATCGGCAGTGGAAGGCAGGGCCTTCTACAGCAAGGAGTTGTTATGAGCACACAGATCGAGCCTTTGTTGACAATAGCCGACCTCGACGCCATGCCTGATGACGGCAACCTTTACGAACTCATTGAGGGGGAACTTTTCGTGTCTCGCGCACCTGGTCTCACGCATCAAACCGTTTCCGGCAACCTCTTCGTCAGCATAAAGAATTACCTTGCCGAGAATCCCATCGGACAGGTCTGGACCACGCCGGGAGTGATCTTCAGCGAGTTCAGCGGTGTAATTCCCGACCTGGTGTTTGTCAGCAACTGGCGGCGCAAAGAGATTGCGTCCGGGGAACGAATAACCGGCGCACCTGATTTGGTAATCGAGATAGTCTCGCCGGGGGCTGAAAACGAGCGGCGGGACCGCGTCGCAAAGCGGCAAATATATGGTAAGTACAGGGTAAAGGAATACTGGGTGGTCAACCCTGAGAACCGCACGATAGAAGTGTTCCTACTCGCCGGACAAACCCTGAAATTACAGAATGCACTGACGGAACGAGACGAGTTGACATCCTCAGTGATGCCGGGATTCAGTTGCAAGGTCGAGAGCGTTTTTCGGGCTTGATCGAAACGATAGCAGTCTTATTATCTATTATGCCTTCAAAGAACATTCTAGCCTCGCTTCCAAACATTGACTCTTTAAAGAAAGTTTCTCGATCCCTGGCTATGCTCGACGCCATTCTGTCTCCTGAATGGGAGTATAGATATTTCTCATTCAATTCCCACTGGGGACCAAATGAAATGATGGCTTCTATGAGAAACGGATGCGGAGACGAATACTTCATTCTATTCAACCCTGTTGGCGCTATCTTGAAAGGTTTCGCTCATGAATCAGTGATGAGTCCTTATGCCAATGAATCCGGTAAACCCTGGCCGGGGGTCGTGGATGAAGTCCCGAATGAATTTCAGCATTTTCTCAAGGAGCCAGCCTTCTCGATCAATGACGTAACCTTTTGCATCTGGCGAAAGTATGGAGAGAGGCGGTGGCAAACCGGGAATATTGATTATCCTGAAGGAGATGACCCTGATGGATCGGAAGAGTTGCTTTTCGCTCTGGATAGCAACCCCTCCACATATCAGGAATTTGCTCAGGAATACTTTGAAAGAGATATTGACCTTTCAGCAATTGAGCACGTTTATAGACACAAGCCTCTGACAGAAGAGATCATTAAGGCGTTGAATGCCGACATTTTGCCACAAGCTTTGAAAGCCGATATCGATGAGATAGATTATCCGGGAGGCACAAACAAATTTTCATTGGGCCGTAGGAAGAAATGAATCTTTCCAGGTAGTGCGTGCGTCCGACCATGCGCAATCAAACCAATTTGCCTTTAGAGTCTATTCACCTCGTTGCCGCCCGCCCGTTACCGCTTCGACCTTTGTGATACAATCGAACCATCACTCGAAGTTTATGAGGAGCGATTTCAATGAGCCATCGCCGTACAGAGCCGGGTCCGGGTCAGGAGTCTGTGTGGGATTATCCGCGTCCTCCGAGGGTCGAAGATTCCGCGAAACATATTCAGATAGTCTTCAATCAAATAATACTCGCCGATACGCGACGCGCCCGGCGTGTGCTCGAAACAAGCCATCCGCCCGTCTATTACATTCCTCCTGATGATGTTCGCGTGGAGTATTTGAAGCCGTCGGCTCGTTCGACCTTCTGCGAATGGAAAGGGCAGGCCGCTTATTACACCGTCAGCGTCGGAGATAAAGAGACGGCAGATGCGGCGTGGTATTATCCAAATCCAACGCGCGACTTTTCGGCGATCAAGGATTACGTGGCTTTCTATCCCGGACTGATGGACGCCTGCTATGTGGACGGCGAGCGGGTAGAAGTACAGCCGGGCGATTTCTATGGCGGCTGGATCACAGGCGACATAGTTGGCCCGTTCAAAGGCGGGCCGGGGACGTGGGGATGGTAAAGAGTGTGATTTATGAAGAACACAAGTGAAACAGAATCGTCCATACGCTCGCAAGCGCCGCCTCTGGCGCTGCCTGATGCCGAAGCCGCGCGCCGCGCCGTAGGCAAATGGTTGCGAACTGAGATAGGCGATGCGCTTTATCCCGCTGAGGCAATATTTCTTGAAGAAAGCTTTGCATGGCATGTCTCTGTCTGGTTCAGCACGGCCAGGCAGCCGATGGTTTGCCTCGTAGCCGATGTGTACATCAATGCCGCTACCGGCGCATTCATCGGACGGCCAACGCGCGAAGAAATCGTCCATCGCTTAAAGCAGTTCGAAGGAGGTATAGAGTGTCATCATCCGTAAAGCGAATAGGGGTACTGACGGGAGGGGGCGATGCGCCCGGCCTTAACGCCGTCATTCGCGCGGTCGTCAAAACCGCCACGAGGGTATACGGCTGGGAGGTCGTCGGCATAGAAGACGGCTTCGAGGGCTTGCTCGGCGAGACACGCACTCTCCCACTCGACGCAAATGCAGTGCGAGGGCTGCTGCCGCGCGGGGGCACCATTCTAGGCACGGTCAATCGAGGCCATTTCACCACGAGCATAGTAAACGATCAGATAGTGAAAAACGAACCGGCCTTTCAAGAAGCCGTGCGCAATATCGAACGGCTCGGACTCGATGCCCTCGTCGTCATTGGCGGCGAAGGGTCACAAACCATAGCTTATGCCATGTCGAAGATGAACGTTCCCGTAGTCGGAGTGCCTAAGACCATAGATAACGACCTGACAGGGACGGACCTCACCTTCGGATTCGACACGGCGCTTGACATCGCTACCGAAGCCATAGACCGGCTGCACACTACGGCCGAGAGCCACGACCGCGTTCTCTTCGTAGAGGTGATGGGCCGACACGCCGGGTGGATAGCCCTGCAATCGGGAGTGGCCGGCGGCGCGGATGTCATACTCATCCCTGAGATACCTTTTTACGCCGAGAAGGCCGCCGCAAAGGTGCTCGAACGCGAGGGGCAAGGCAGGGCTTTTTCCATAATCGTCGTCGCCGAGGGAGCGAAACCCGCTGGCGGCAAAGAGGTCTATCAGGACGCGGGGGGCTCCGACCGCGCTCCGAGGCTCGGAGGCATAGCCGAACAGGTTGCCGATGAGATCGCGCGCATCACAGATAAAGATTGTCGTGTCGTCGTGCTCGGCCACCTTCAAAGGGGCGGCACTCCGACGGCCTTCGACCGCATGCTTGCATCCTGTTATGGGTCGGCCGCCGTGCGCGCCATAGCCAATGGCAAATTCGCCAATATGGTCGCATGGAGTTGCAACAATCTCATCATCGTGCCGCTCGAAGAATGCGTCAAAACCATCAAATCGGTGCCGCCCGATCATTACCTGATAGGCGTCGCGCGCGACCTCGGAATATCTTTCGCCGGACAAGAAGATTGAGGCAGCCGTCAGTCGTCAGGACAAGTATTCAACCACAGATAACACAGATAACACAGATAACCGAAGAATTTATCTGTCACCGCTCAGAGTTCAAGATGGCGGCTTGCCTGACTGACCGCTGCAACCTGAAGGTTGAACTCTGAACTTTATATCTGAGAAAT
>JAKEHD010000381.1 GCA_022615215.1 Blastocatellia bacterium | reverse complement strand
GGTCGGGCAAGTCCTGGTGAAAGAACCAATGTTGAATGGGAGTGAGAGGGAGCAGGCCCGTGACGGTCTGCTGATCGGATTCGATCTCTGTGCCGCTGCCCTGGAGCGAAGCTAATTCGGCTATAGTGGGATACTGAAATATATGAGCGGGGGCGAGTCGTATTCCGGCCTGTCTTGCGCGAGCAATGAGCCGGATTCCGATTATCGAATCTCCGCCCAATTCGAAAAAGTTGTCGTGAATGCCCACTCTACTTACGCCGAGCACGGAGGCCCACACCTCAGCAAGCCTCTTTTCGACAGAGGTTCTCGGTGCCGTGTATCCTTTTTTTGTTTCGTGCTCCGCCGGATCGATTCGAAGCAGGGCCTGCCGGTCAATTTTTCCATTCTTGTTCAAAGGCAATCTGTCGAAGAGAAGGATTGCATAGGGAATCATATATTCAGGCAGTTTCGCTCTGAGGCTGTCGGCAATCTCGCTTGCAGCCTGAGAGTGTGGCTGATTCGAGGCAACGCAGGCAATGAGGCGCTTTTCACCTTCGTGATTTTTGACTATCACTACAGCCTCGCGGACCGCTTCGTGCTGCTCGATAGCGGCCTCTACTTCCCCCAGTTCGATTCGAAACCCGCGAACCTTCACCTGCTCGTCATTCCGACCCAGGAATTCAAGACTGCCGCCAGATAAGAAACGAGCCATGTCGCCTGTCTTATAAAGTCTCGCGCCAGGCTCAGGGCTAAAGGGGTCGGGCATAAAGCTTTCGGCCGTAAGATCAGGACGATTCAAATAGCCCCTGGTCACGCTGCCTCCGCTTATACACAGTTCTCCGCGATAACCTGTCGGTTCAGGTTTCAGAAAACGATTGAGAACATAAACGCTAACATTTCGCAGGGGCCTGCCGAGGGGCACCGCCTGCGATGCAGAGTCGGCCTCCTGGTCCTCGATTCGATGAACCAGCACTCCAACAGTGGTTTCGGTAGGGCCATAATGGTTGAAGATCAGGCAATGCGGGGCCAGTTTCTTAAGATCGGCCACGAAATCGCCATCACATGCTTCACCGCCCAACACCAGTCGTTTACGGGGGATCAGGCGATGTGGATTCTCGACAGTAAGCAGCGCCTTCAAATGCGACGGCACTATCTTCAAGCAGTCTATGGAATTTGCCGAAATGTAGTCGCCCAGTGCCAGGGGGTCGTAGGCGCGCTGCTGTGAAATGATGTGCAGACACCCGCCTGTGCAGAGAGCAGGATAGATCGCTGTGTTGCCCAGGTCCGCTGCGAAGGTCGAAACGGTAGCGAAACTCGATTGCGGAAGTATCTCAAGCCTTTCAATCGCGCCGTTCAAATAATTCAGAAGATGGCGATGCTCGACCGCAACTCCTTTAGGCACACCTGTAGAGCCGGAGGTATAGATGATGTAGACGAGGTTCTCAGGCCGAACATCGGAAACCGGCTCATCAGGGCTCTCTTCGGCAATGAACTTCCAGTCCTCATCAGTGCAGATTGCTCGCGCCTGATGATCTGAGAATGGCTTCGACAGACTCTTCTGAGTCACAACAAGCGATGACCGGGTATCATCCAGGATGAATCGCAGCCGCTCTTTCGGCAAGGCAGGGTCCAGCACGACATAAGCCCCTCCAGCCTTCAAGATGCTAATCATCCCTAAGATCATTTCAATCGAGCGATCAAGATAGAGCCCGACCACCGAGTCCGGCACGACTCCGGCACGCTGCAAGTATCGCGCTAATCGGTTTGCTTTTGTATTGAGTTCTCCGTAAGTGATCCGCTCCTGCTCAAAGACGACTGCCGTGTTATCGCTATGGAGGACGACCTGCTCTTCGAAGAGTTTATGAACGCATCGGCTTATAGAGTGATCGCCGCGCGCATCGTTGAATCCCTGAATAAAATAATCGGTCTCCTCCTCAGAGACGATATCGAGTTCACCTATGGCGCATCCGGAGTTTGCGGTTATGCTGCCGAGCATGGTATGAAACTGGCTTGCCAATCTAGCGATCATCGCCTCTGAGAAAAACTGTTTATTGAAATGAAACTCTGAAATAAGGTGGCCCTCCTGCCTGATGCAGGAGAGCTTCAACTTGAAGCGGTCAATGCAGGCGTATTGATCTGTTATCGAAAACGATACATCGTCAAGGGTGAACGGGGCCTGACGCTCGTGGTAGTCGAAGCTTATAGGATTGAAATCAGGCCCGAGACGGTCCCAGGTAAAATATTCTTGCCAGGTATAAATCGCATTCACCACCCTATCGGTAGCCTCTAGAAGGTCGCTGAATTTCATACTGCTGTCAAAGCGGCAGCGCACGGGCAGATGCCTGGCAAAGAGACCTAGCGCGCACTCGGTCTCTTCCCACTTTCGGCCATTGAAGGCAGCGTAGATGGTTAGATCATCGGTCAGAGCGGCCCGGTTCAGCAGTGCCTGCCAGCAGGCCAGTAACACACAGGAAGGCGTCGTTCCAAATTCATCTGCGCTCCTATCTATATAGACCGCTATCTCTGAATCGATCCTGGTCAACTGAATGTCCGGGTGAAAATGCGGCTCGCCGGACGGCTCTTTTTCAATCTGGAGTCTCGGCGAAAGTAGATCGGAGAGATCCTGTTTTTCCCAATAATCCCTTCCTGCCTGAGTCTCTTCGGCAACGAGCAATTCATTCTGCCATTCGGCAAGATCGGCATACTGCATCGACTCCGGGCTGAATGTTTCCGAGCGTTTTCTGGCCGCATATGAATTTGTAATTTCCTTAAACAGATTGTTGAGCGAAGCAGCATCGCAGCACACCGCAGCAAGCGTAAGGATCAGGACATGAGAAGTCGGAGACAGAGAGAGGAGCGATTGTTTGAAGAGCGGCCCCACCTCAAAGTCGATCTCCGCATTGCATGCCCGCTCTATCAAATCCATCTTAAAGCTCTCCCGGTCTTGCAATGGAACCTTATCCATATCGTGATAAGTGAAGTGATGAGGCATCTCCGGGCTGATGACTTGAAGCGGAAAGCTTAAACTGGGCGAGCGATGAAATGTGGTGCGAAGTATTTCGTGACGGTTTATCGTGTCTTGTATGGCTGCTCTCAGCAGTTGAATGTCAAGGTGCCCGTCGATCGACACGACACAGTAAGTACGGTAAGGCGTAACCAGCTCAGACTCTTGAAGCTCCCAGATACGCTTCTGCTGAGGCGAGAGATGAAATCCTTCCAAATGCGTTTCCGGCATATTAACCTGCAGTCCTCTTCTCGATCATCTATGCTGGATAGGACGACGCGCCCGATTCATACTGATTCTGGCCGACCTCTATTCCGAGGATCGACGCTGAACGCTGACGGTTCTACGCCTGATATTCTTCAGTCTCTTCAGCCCGGCCTCTTCAACCTGTTTTCCAATCATCAACTGATGTTCCGCTTCCTTTTCGGCAATCCTGTCCAAAGCCTCCTGCACAGTTGCACAGGGCAGGGCGAAGAGAAATTGCAGCCCGGTCTTGATGGTTTGCAACATGACGGCAACCGCAGAATCCTTTACCCTGCTGCGGTCATAGATGATCTCGACAGGGAATTTTGCGCCGGGTATGGTCCTGACCGTTATCGGGTAATTGTTTTTAACAAAGGCACGGCCCGAAAGCGCCTCTCGTCCTTCGTCTTCGCTGGTGGAGCGGCCGACGCCTGGATAATTCTCAAAGACGACGATGCTCTCAAAGAGGGGATCACCTCGCGGCACTTCGCTGCACCTGTAAATGTCCGACAGCGCGCTGAACTCGAACTGGTGAGCATCCAATTGACGGGCCTGTATTTCCTTAAGCCATTCGGTAACACGCATCGGGGGATTCACTTTAACGCGCAAGGGAAGGGTGTTTATGAAAAGCCCTATCATGGACTCCACGCCTTCGAGTTCTGCCGGTCGGGCCGATACGACGATTCCGAATAGAACATCCTGCTCCTTGCTGTAATGGTTGAGCAATAACGCCCACACTCCCTGTAACAGCGTGCTCAGGGTCAGGCGATTATCGCGAGCAAAGGCGCGTAGCATCGCGGATTGTGAGGCAGACAGGCAGACTCGTTGCAAACCATCTTTCTTCCGGACGCCAGTAATCTCGCGAGAGATCAGGCCGGTTGCATCCATTGTCGGCCGAGTGAAGCCTTTAAGATAACGGGTCCAAAACTCACCTGCTCTCGATAGATCCTGGCGGCGCAACCAGGCTATGTAATCCCGAAAAGGGCGAGGCAATTCGAGCGACACCTCTCGCCCCTTCGAGAGCGATTGATAGAGAGCGTAGACTTCGTTTAGAACAATGACTGCCGACCACCCATCCAGCAGGATATGATGATGGCTCCATGTGAACTCGTACAGATCATCTTCGAGTCGAAGGAGAAGGAACCGCATCAGCGGAGAGATGGCGAAGTCGAAACCCTTCTCCTGGTCTGCCTTGAGCAATTGCTTCAATCGCTCCTGCCTATCTGATTCGCATAGCCCCCTCAAATCCTCTTGCGACCAGGGGAGGCTCACCTGCCTGTGGACGACCTGTAAAGGCTTTTTTCGATTTTTCCACACGAAAGAGGTTCTCAGGACAGAGTGCCTGTCGATGACTCGCTGCCACGATTGCTTGAGCGCGGAGGCGTCTATTTGGCCGGGCATACGCCAGACCTTTTGGACGAAGTACATCCCGGGATCAGACAGGTAGAGCGAATGAAAGAGTATGCCCTCCTGCATCGGAGAGAGAGTATAAATAGCCTCGATGTCGACGTTCATCTCTGTTAGTCGTGCAAAGCAGAATTAGAGGTTCTGGAGTTCTGCGAGAAGTTGATCCAATTCGGCCTGAGTCAATTCAGCATCCGGGAAATCCGATGGCGTATAAAATGCCTCTCTTTGCGATAGACAGTAATCAATCAGGGAATTGAGATTGGACAGAAAACTTGCCGCCAGTCGTTCTATCGTAGCGCGGTGATGAATGTTTTCGCTATATGACCAGTTCACCTCAAGGCAACCATCAACTACGCGAGCAACAACTTCCAGCAGATGGCTACGAATGGCTCTGGGGCTTTGAGTCGGCCCACAAGATTCCCTGGCAGCGCGAAACGGAGAGCTTTCTTCCAAAACCTGATCGAACTGTCCCAGGTTCAGGAAACTCACCTGCGCGGAATCAAGCGAGCCTATCTCACCTCTAATTGCCTCTTCCCCGCTCATATACCGCAGCAAACCGTAACTCAATCCTCCGCCGGGCACCTGGCGCATCTGTTCTTTAATAGCCTTCAACTCATCGCCGTGGCTTCTGTCTGTCCCAATCTCTAACAGCACGGGGTAGAGCGTCGTAAACCAGCCGGTCGTGCGCGATACGTCTATGCCCTCGAAGATGGGTTCGCGGCCGTGCCACTCAAGATCGATCAAAACAGAGGGCGACCCGGTCCATTGAGACAGTGATTTTGCAAGGGCCGTCATCAACAGGTCATTGAGATGCGTTCGGTATAAGGAGCGAGACTGCCCTGCGTCAAGCGAAACCTTGACGCTTCGCATTGATGCAACTGTGTTCGCCCCGTCAGGCTCATCGACGGGCAGGCGAGGCAGATTTTGTCCCAACCCAGTCAGCCAGTAATGCGCTTCTTGCCTGACTGCCTCCGATGAGGCATACTCCTCTAGCTGTTCGGCCCATTGTTTGAATGAGGTCGTCTTTGAAGGCAGCTTGACGGTTTCGCCCCGGCTCAACTGCCAGTAAGCCGTCTGCAGGTCCGCGAGCAGATTTCTCCACGAAATGGCGTCGACGACCAGATGGTGGATGATGATAAGCAGACGGGCTGCGTTAAGCTCTCCAGATTCAAAAAGGACGATTCGAGCGAGAGGTCCTTCACTCAGGTTGAGGCTTGCTTGTAACCGGGCCGCAGCCGCCTCGATCACCTGCGACCGTTCGTCCTGGGGGATCGCAGACAGGTCGATCAGAGAGAAAGAGTTTGTCCCATCCGGGGCGGCGTTATGTTGAAACCATCCTGACTCCGCCTTCTCAAATCGCATACGCAGACCGTCATGATGGAGAATCAGATGTTCGAAGGCTTTTGCCAGGAGGTCAGGTTCGAGCGGCTGCCGCACCTCAAACAAAGAGGACTGATTGAAGTGGTGAGGAGCGAGAGGGTCGCGCTCGAAAAACCACCGTTGTATAGGAGTCAGCCGAACCTCTCCCGTGACGATTCCCTGTTCGGCGCTTACGGTCTCGGCCGCCTCCGACAGGGTGGCCAGTTCGGCAACCGTCTGGCAGTCGAAAACCTGCTTGCTGGTCAGGCGCAATCCAGCCTGATTTGCCCGGAGTGTAACCTGTATGCCTATTATGGAATCGCCGCCCAGATCGAAAAAGTTGTCGTTTATCCCCACCGGCTCGACACCCAGCAAATCCTGCCATATTCCGACCAGCACCTTCTCGGCTTCGTTGCGAGGAGCGACATAATCGCTCCTCAAATCGGGCCTTTGATGCAGGGCGGGCGCGGCGGCCTTCTCCGCCTTCTGCGGCCGTCCTTGCCCGGTTCGTTGCTCAAGGCGAGCCTTGAGGCTACCGGTCGAAATCGCTACTTGAGGCATGACAGGACCGGAAAGGATCATTCCTATCGCATCCGCTCCTTCCGAGCCGGTCATAAAGAAAGGTGTGGCGATCGAAGAATCATCTACCCGTGTTCGCCAGTTATCACAATTAATGCTGATCCAGGGAGTCCTGCTCTCATCGCTCAGTTTTTGTGCGAACGCATCGAGGAACATGTGCGCCGCCGTGTATCCAACCAGGCCGACGCCTCCCAACACGGTAGATAGAGACGAAATAAGGAGACAGAAATCGAGCTTCAGGTCTCTCACAACCTCTTCGAGACAAATCGAGCCGTAAATTTTCGTCTTGAATTGCTCTTCGCATTCGTCGCGTCCGGTTTCCTGAATCATGCGAAAAGCCTTTTCGGCTGCTGTGCCTGCGACATGAATCACGCCATTAAGCTCGCCAAACAACTCCTTGGCACTCGCAACTGCCGCCCGCATCTGCTCGCGGCTCGAAACGTCACTGCTGATTACCTCAACCTGAGCGCCGAACTCTTCAAGGGATTTCAGCACCTCTATCTTGCGCCTGAATCCTTCCGACCCATTCATCTCAGCCAGCACATCGTCCCACCTCTCCCGACGGGGAAAAGCAGCACGAGTAATGAGCACGAGACGCGCCTGTTGCGTTCGCGCAAGATACTCTGCGACAGTAAGGCCGATATTGCCGAGACCGCCCGTAATCAGGTAACACCCTTTTTGTTTGAGGAGCGGGGCCTCTGAGTGTTGACTCACCAACCTCACAGGCTCGAACATCCTGAGCCACCTGTTACTTCCTCTGTAGGCCACAATCTCATCGCGCTGCGAACAAGTGATCTCGGCATAAAGATGCGCTATAAGTTTCTCCTGCCTTATGTCCTCTGATTGATGATCGATATCGATGCTGCGACAAGTAATGTTTGGGTGTTCTTGCGGGATGATTATGCAAGGCGCAAGGATCGTTGCTCTGTGCGGAGCAAGACATTCCTGGCCGGTCACCTGCTGCAGGTTGCATGCGATAACATCTATCTCAACCGCCTCCGTCGCACCGGTTCGGGCGAGCGATTGAGTGAGAAACAACAAACTATAGAACCCTCGCTCAAGGTCGGGGGTTATAGCTCTTCCTGACCAATCAAAATTAGTGTCCCTCAACGGCGGCGTCAGGCTCCAAAGATGGACGATTCTTTCAGGGAACCTGCCGATCGAGCGCAGTTCCGCAAGCAGAGCGGAAAACCCATCGCGGTCTCCAAGATCGATTGTATATTGCCGATCACCCTGTCTCGAAAACGATGAGCCGGGTACAACCTTTATTACCTCACAATCGCTGTGCTCAAGCCTTTCGGCAAGAGCAGAGCCGATTCCTGATTCATCCATCAAGAACAGCCATCGCCTCTGCTGAGGAGAGCTTTGAGTAGGCCGAATCGATCGCTTCCAGATCGGTGCATAAAACCAATCAGCAATGTTCGCTTTTTTGCCGGGGGATCCAAGGCCGGTATTTGCGTCCGGGGTCTCAGACCTGGGTTCAATCCAATATCGCTGGCGCTCAAACGGGTATGTCGGCAACGCAACACGGCGGCGGTATTCTTCAGCGTAGTAACTGGCCCAATCCATTTCGACTCCATTCATCCAGAGCCGGCCCAATGCCTCATAAAACGATAAGAAGCTGGGCCGTCGATCTTTCGGAGTCGGCAGTGTGGCGATGACAGAACCGGATCGCTCTCGTCCCATATAGCGTTTAGCAAGCGCACTGAGTGAGCTTCCCGGCCCAACTTCGAGAAGTATGCGATCCTCTCTCTTCATCAACTCCTCAAGCCCTTCTCCAAATCTCACCGTCTCTCTCAGATGCCTCACCCAATACTC
>JAKEHD010000380.1 GCA_022615215.1 Blastocatellia bacterium | reverse complement strand
GCGGGGCAAAATGAAAGTTTTTCCAGAGAGGAACGCATATTTGGAGTGCGCCGACCATGGCGGCGCTTTGGATTCGGCAAAAGTTAGGCAAAAACTGAGACTCCATGCGGCTGAAGCCGATGGTATCTTGCTTTTGCTACCAAGTTCTTTTAGGCAAAAACTGAGACTCCATGCGGCTGAAGCCGATGGTATCTTCGTTCATAACTGTCATTCCATGCCGCGCGCAGTATAATCCAATCACCCCTGCCCCCCTGCTCCCCTGCACCCTGCACCCCTGCTCCCCCGCATATTCAAAGGTTGGCAATCGGGCGCTGACAGAGCTAGGATTAAATTGCTCGACAGGTCGCGGAGGTTTATATGCAAAGGATTGGAATAACCGTTTTAGCGTCCCTTCTCCTGGTTTCGGCAATGGCCTTTGTCGCAAGCGGACAGAACCCCAAATCGCAAGACCAGGACGAACCCCTCAAGCTCAAGGCCGATCTGGTTATGGTGAATGCTGCGGTCCTCGGTCCCGGAGGCGGCGCTATCAGATCGCTCAAGCTCGATGATTTCGTCATATACGAAGACGGAGTGGAACAGAAGATCACTCACTTCGCGGCCACCGAAGAGCCTTTCTCGATCATGTTGTTGCTCGACATTTCAGGCTCTACGCGCGACGAAATAGAATTGATAAAGCACGCGGCCAAAAAATTCCTGGCCGAACTGCGCAAGGACGACCGCGCGGGCGTGATAGTCTTCAGCCGGGAGATAGAACTGATAGCCGACTTCAACGACAGCCGCGCGCAGGTCGAAGCGGCCCTCGACAGTATGAACGCTTCCGAAGGGGCGGACGGGTATCAGTTCACCACCAAAACGGGCACCTCTTTTTACGATGCGTTGTTTCTGGCCATAGATGAAAGCCCGCTGAAAGAGACCGAGGGGCGTAAAGCCATAGTCTGCATGTCGGACGGCGTCGATTCGACGAGCAAGATCAGATACGGAGAAGCGGCCAGGGCGATCGAGCAGTCCGAGGCATCCGTGTACCTTCTCAATCTCAACACGCAGGAAGCCATGATTTCGGGGCTTGTCAGAGAACGCGACGATCCCGGCTATATAAATTTCTCTCAGAGCCAGATAGACAAGTATTACGACGAATTCGACCGCGATTCTTTGGAGCGCCACCGCCCTCGCCATTCTATTTCGCCTGAAGTGCGCCGCGAGATAGCCAAAGGGTTATACGCGATGGCCGAGCGCGAGCAGAGGGAATTGTCCGAGCGAACAGGAGGCCGCCTCTATCCTGTGAATGCGCTGACCGATTTATCGAAGATCTTCAAACAGGTGGCCGACGATCTGCGCTCGCAATACTTCATAGGCTATTATCCGATCAACGACAAACACGACGGCCGCTGGCGTTCGCTTCGCTTAGAGGTGCGCCGCCGCAATGCCAAAGTGCGCACGCGATCGGGCTATTGGGCGAAATGAACAGTGGTCAGTGGTCGAGCGTAGTCGCTCTATGTTGCTCTTACTCTATGATCTTGATTAAAGCAACAACGGACCACGGACCACGGACTACAGATAAATCACGCATCACTCGAATATTATGGCTATTCTTCTCAGAGAAAAACACGTCACCGAACTGCTCGACATCGAAACGGCGATAGCCTCTGTCGAAGAGGTATTGCGCGATCAGGCCGAGGGCCGCGCGACCAATCGTCCGCGCTATCGCGTCGCGACCCCTACGTCGCAATTGCACCTGATGGCGGCAGGAGACAGACGGCTCGGCGTCTACGGATTCAAGGCTTACACGGCCTCGCGCAAAGGGGCGCGATTCCTCCTTCTGCTCTACGAATCCGATACCGGCGACCTGCTTGCAATGATCGAGGCCGACCGCCTCGGTCAGATGCGAACGGGCGCGGCTTCGGGCGTTGCGACGAAATACATGGCGCGCAAAGACGCCCGAACGGTGGGTATATACGGAACCGGATGGCAGGCCGAAAGCCAACTGATGGCCGTCTGCGCCGTGCGCGAGATAGAGTCAATAAAAGCATACGGACGGAATGCCGAGCGCCGCCAATCCTTCGCCGAGCGCATGACTTCGCTGCTCGGCGTAGAGGTGACGGCCGTTGATACGCCCGAAGAGGCCGCCGCCGGGTGCTCTATAATCATCACGGCCACGACCGCGCGCGCGCCCGTCTTGAAAGGCGAATGGATAGAGCCGGGCGCTCACATAAACGCTATGGGGTCGAACTCGCTTGCAAAGAGCGAAATAGATGTTGAAGCGATCAGCCGCGCATCTGTGATAGCCGTCGATTCCGTAGATCAATCGCGCATGGAGGCGGGCGACCTGCTCCCTGCGATAGAGCGCGGCATCATCGCGTGGGAATCGGTGACCGAACTCGGACGGATCGTAGCCGGGCAGATTCCCGGACGCAACGATGATGACGACATAACGATCTTCAAATCCAACGGCATCGCGCTTGAAGATGTCTCTACAGCCTTGCGGCTCTACGACCTTGCGCGCGAGCGCGGCATAGGCGAGAGCATAGAGCTTTGGCCGGAGAGTGATTGATTCCCGCGCTGAATGATTGCCTCGCTCAGAGTTCAAGCTTTAGCTTGCCTGATTCATCATAGCAACCTGAAGGTTGAACTCTGAACTTTAGATCATCGCAGAATGCGGATTGAAAGAGCGCCCTGTTCCGCAATCCACAATCCGCAATCCGCAATCTGGTGAACGGCTTCGCCCCATTTGCCCGAAGGGGTTCGGTCGGCTATTATTACACTTTGAAAATAGTAGAATCGTTATCAACCAAGGGGGATTGCATGAGTAAACCACATATAAAGCCCAGCGGGCTGCCGGTCGAACCTAAACAGGTTATCTGGAACCCTTCGCCCGAACGCCTGCGAGAGCTTACCGCCGAGATGCCCAATACACGCATCACCATTCACGATAACACCAACACTCAAACCCGCGTCGATGCCAGATCGAAACTCTCAACATACATCGTCACCGATACGCCCGATCTCTACGATTCGCAGACCATAACGCGCGAAGAGTATGAGCGGGTCTCGAAGCTCCAGAACGACTACATAAGAGACTGCGAGATGATATTGGTCGACGGATGGATAGGCAACGACCCGGAATTTCGCGTGGCGGCCCGATTGATAATCGAGCGGTCGAATGCGAACGTCGCAGGCATGCAGCAGCACCTCTACTACCCGACGACTGAAGAAGAGCTTGCGGGCTTCGAGCCTCGCCTGACGGTCATTTATACGCCAAATCTGGTCATGCAAGGATACCCTGCCGACCGCCTGATCGCAGTCGATCTCGACAATGGAATCACAAGGGTCTTCAACAGCGACTACTTCGGCGAATCGAAGAAGGGTGGCCTGCGAATGTGGAACCAGATAGTCTACGACAGGGGAGGCCTCGCGCTTCACGCCGGATGCAAGGTCATACCCGTAGGCGATCAAAATCGCGTAGGTCTGATCATAGGGCTGTCGGGCACGGGCAAGACCACTACGACCTTCACCAAACAGAACGACTCTTCTCCGGTCCAGGACGATTTTCTCGCGCTCATGCCCGGCGGCAAGGTTTACGCCACGGAAAACGGCTGCTTCGCAAAGACCTTCGGCCTGAACGAAGGGGACGAACCTACCATATACGGCGCGGTCACGAGCCGCTCGGCTTATCTCGAAAATGTTTCGCAGAACGAAGCGGGCGGCCTTGATTTCTACGACGCGAGCTACACACAGAACGGGCGGGCCGTCGTCCGCATGGAGGACATAGCGGGCGCTATGGATGCGCGCGAAATCGAGTCGGCCGATTTCCTTTTGATACTCAATCGCAACGACAACATCATTCCGGGAGTTGCGCGCCTCAATCGCCATCAGGCGGCGGCTTATTTCATGCTCGGCGAGACTCGCGGCACATCCGCCGGCGGCGCTGCCGAAGCGGGCAAGTTCCTGCGCGTGCCCGGCACCAATCCATTCTTCCCGCTCAAACACGCTCATCAGGGCAATCGCTTCTGTGAGTTGCTGGAATCGTCGCCCATAGAAGTCTACCTGATGAACACGGGCCGCGTCGGCGGCAAGGACGAAGACGAGCGATCCAAGAAGGTTCGCATACACCATTCTTCGGCCATAGTGAAAGGCATAGCCGAAGGGACCATCGAATGGGAGACGGACCCGGACTTCGGCTATGAGGTCGCGCGAAGCGTGCCCGACATCGAAGGCGAAGACCAGGATATACTCCAACCGCGAAAGCTCTACGAGCAGCAATCGAGACGCGAAGAGTACGACCGGATGGTCGAGCGATTGAAGGCCGAGCGGCGCGAGTACATGCAGAAATGGGAAGGTCTGAGGACGGAAATCGCTCAGGCTGTAGGATAGTCGAGCGCGTCAGGGGTTCACTTTCAAAATGGTCCGGCTTAAATAAATAGGGGCGGGAAATACCTCGCCCCTATTTTGTTGTAAGACATTTGCGATCTAATGAGTTGATATGAGCGATTCGGCTCCGCAAATAATCGTGATAGCCGGACCGAACGGGGCTGGGAAATCGACGCTTGCGCCATCGTTGTTGCGAGACAGGTTTGGGTTGATGCAGTACGTCAACGCCGATACCATCGCGCTCGGGCTTTCGGCTTTCGACCCTGAGCGAGTAGCCTTCGAGGCGGGCCGCATCATGCTCAAGCGACTGAAGGATTTGAGCGGACGGCGAGCCAGCTTTGCATTTGAAAGCATTCTGGCAAGCCGCTCTCACGCCAGATGGATTCGCCGCCTCCGTCAACAAGGATATGAATTCCATCTGCTGTTTCTGTGGTTGCAAAGTCCTGAAATCGCCATTCAGCGAGTCCGGGAACGTGTGCGCCTCGGAGGACACGATGTACCGGATGAAGTCATTCGGCGGCGTTACAAACTTGGGATGCGATACTTTTTCGACTTTTACCAATCTCTGGTCAAAACCTGGGTTGTATACGATAATTCCATTTCCAGCGGACCATTATTGATAGCTGATGGAGAGGAAAAAACAGTTCCAACCGTATATCAACCTGATCTGTGGTCAAAGATAAGCGAGGCGGCAAAATGGGAGTAGAGCGCAAGATTCCTGAAAGAGTATTCGTAACCCATAGCAAAGAGATCGAGGGCATTCTGCGGCGCGCGGTGCAAAAAGCGTTGCTTGAACACAAGCGGGCTGGCAACCCCATTGCTACCTGGAAAGACGGCAAAGTCGTCATATTACAGCCTGATGAAATCCCCGTTGAGGATCCTCTGAATGATTGAGTATGAGTCACCGCCCGTTGCCTGTCGAAGTCCGCTTTCGCGCCGTCTCATTATTGACCTGATGATCTCATCGAAAAAACCACTGAGGGGGCGGCCACACTGAGGGCCGGTCATACATAAAATCTGTTTGGAGAGAACATGGGATTGCTTGATGAATTGATCGGACAAGTCCTCGACGGCAAGTACCGCATGGATAAGAAACTCGGCCAGGGCGGGATGGGCGCTGTATACCTTTCCACACATGTGGGCACGGGGCGGCCTGTCGCCGTCAAGGTCATCACCCCGCGTTATATGACCAATGAGGAGTTCGTCGGCCGCTTCAAGCGCGAAGCCCGCGCCGCAGGACTTCTGCGCCATCCGAACGTCGTCAACGTGACGGACTTCGGCTTCGCATCGGCGCTCGACCAGAGCGTCGCCTATCTCGTAATGGAGTACCTTGACGGTTGCTCGCTCTCGGACGTGCTCAAAGAAGAAAAATCTCTGCCGCTCGACTGGGTTGTGGATATAATCGAGCAGGTCTGTCTGGCTATAGACAAAGCTCACCGTCACGGCATAATCCACCGCGACCTGAAACCCGATAATATATGGCTTGAGCCTGATGAGCGAGGCGGCCAGACTGTCAAAGTCCTCGACTTCGGCCTTGCAAAACTTGCCGGAATCGAAACGCCAGCCGGGAATGAAAAACCGACCCCCGCTCGCGAAAGCCCCGCTCCTCGGCCTGCGAATGAAACTGCGACAGAGGTCATTTCATCCGTCAGTGAACGAGTGACGGAAATCGCCGGACAGGGCGCAACCGAGACTATGGATTATTCGGAAGCAGTTCGTTCGGAGCCGCCCGCAAGGCACGATGAGCAGGCGACGGAAATCATCAGTCCGAGAGTGACGGTCGAAACTGAGCCTGATGATACGGTCCTCACGGGAGCGATCACACAAGTAGGCTCAGTGCTCGGCACTCCGCATTATATGTCGCCCGAACAGTGCATGGGCGACCCTCTCGATTCGACCTCAGACATTTACAGCCTCGGCGTAATCGCTTATGAAATGCTCGCCGGAGAGACGCCCTTCACAGGCGACACCTACGGCTTGATAGTTCAGCACATTCAGATGCCGCCGCCGCCGCTCAGAGAAAAGCGGCCCGACATTCCTGCGGCCGTCGAAGAGCTTGTGATGAAGGCGCTTGCAAAACGTCCCCAGGACCGCCCCGCGAGCGCCGCCGCTTTTGCGAGCGCATTCCGCGCCCGCGTCGAAAGGGCGGGGACGATACTGCGCAAGGCATTGGGGTTATACGGAGAGCACTTTCCGATATTCTTCCGCATCACCCTTATAGCTTACATTCCGGCGTTTGCGGTCGTCCTTCTATGGGCGATAAGCGATGTGGTCGAGAGAGCCGTGCCGTCTCTGACTGTAATCGATGAATTCCTTATGCCCACGCTCGACAACCTCAGCAGCACGGCCGCGTGGGTTATAAATATCGGGGTCTTCGTGCCCGTAGTCGCGCAATTGATGATAGCGCCCCTGCGACCTGTCAATATACGGGCGGCTTTTGCGTATCTCAAAAAACAACTGCGCCCGTTCTTCGTGGCGACCCTGATTTTTTATGCGCTCATAGTATTCCTGGAATTATACATAGAGACGATCGAGAGCCTTATTGGAGGGGTTTTCGGCCATTTGTCGCTTGTGAATAAATCTCTGAACATGATGGCCGCGTCAGAAGGCGATTATATAAGATCCGTCTTCTTTACGTGCGCGATCCTCACCGTCGTGTTCGCCGTCCCCGCCTATTATGCACTGAAGGCTGCGGTGAATTATCTCCTCTACATCCCCGTCATCATAATGGAAGGGCGGACGGCCCGCGAATCCCTGGCGCATTCCAAAGAACTGGTAGGCCGGTCGAGGCGGACTGTAATCAAGATCATGGCGATCTTCGTGACCATCGGCCTTTTTCAGGAAATTTTTGCCATACTGGTCGAGGGGCATTTCATCGAATGGCGGGGATCGCTCATCACTTCCATAACCTTCGGAACGACTTCCCGGACGGCCATCACGATGATGGATATGTTTTTGAATCCCCTCATTGCGATTGCGCTGGCGATGCTTTATTTCAAAGCGCGCCAGACCGGCGGCGAGACACTGAAGGACGTGCTCGGAGATTATCAGTTGGAAGAACTCCCGCAGAGCGAATGGCAGGCGCGCATGCTGAAACCTCTCAGCATACGAATCAGCGGCTCGTCCGGGTCCAGGCCAAACTCCGACGAATGACAAGAACATCCGCGCGCCCGCTCCGCATTTTTCAGGGATGAAGGATAAAGTCTCTTCTCTTCTTTTTCATCCTTCATCCTTCCGCCTTCATCCTTTCCGAATCCCCCTGACCCCTGCTCAGAATCCTCTCGCCCTGAGAATGGAGGCCGCATCGACCAAAGTCTTCAAAGGCACCTCGCCCGAAAGGCTCTTCTCGAATCGCTTCTCGAAGACATAGAGCGGGATCGTAAATCCCGTATCGAGATCGAATTTCAACCTGCCGCGATTGCTGAAGGCCGACCATACGACTTCCGGTATCGAGCGCAGATTGACGGTCAAAGGGAGCCGGATTCGAGATACATCCTTTCCGCCCAGTTTCATCTCCCCGTCGTGACTCCCTTCGAGAGTTTCAAGCCCGAAGAGACGAAGGCGGTACTCGAAGTCTTTGAGCGTGAGAGGTATGAACGGGTTCTTGATCTCAAGCCCGACGCTGAGATGCGCCTTTTGATCGCGAAAGTCGATCTCTTCGAGTATGACTTCGTTGAGCTTTATCTCGACGAGCTTATCGCTGTACTTATCGGGCAACCCGTCGATTTGTCCGGAGGCGTTCGACACGGAAACCAACAGGCAAAGCGCGAGTGCCGACACACTGCGGCCGATGATGGAATTATTTTTCATCAGATATTACCTCTTCGTGAAAGTTACCGCTTAGATCACTGGCCGCCGTCCTTTCGTTGCTCGCGTGGTGAAAATAAATAGTGAGGCGCGGGCGAGCGGGCGGAGGGAGAGAGAATAGACATTCTTTCGAATATGTGTTCTCAGACAAGCAAAAACCCTCACCACAGAAACAGAGAGGCACCGAGATAAAGATTTCTTTCTTGGTTGTCTCCGTGCCTCCGTGGTGAAATACCATTCCCATTCTGAACATTTACTCTTTCTACATCCGGTTGCCCTTTGCTCGCGATTGTGTTTAACTTTCTATCACACGAAGCAGATGGCCCATTAAATCTCACGCAAGGGAGGAAGCGTTATGTACTGCTCCTTTCTACTGGAGAGGCCATCCCGTCTCTTTACGAAATCCCTGTCGCTCTTCACAATCATTCTGATCCTCGCATCGGCTTCGATTCCGGCGCGTGCGCAGGGGTTCGGCAGATGGAAGATGGATGTGGACCTCTATAGATACATCGCTCCGAAAATACTGCTCGAAGGCACGGACATTCAAGTTCATGTCACGACTCAAAGGGGGTTGAGTCGGAACTTTCTTGAGCAGATGAAACAGAGCCTCGAAATCGGGCTGCCCAGGGCGGATCGCAGATTGAAAGCCGTCTCCTATAAAGCCGAAACGGTCATCATCTGTGACATCACCGATTTGAGCAGTTCTTCGAGGACCGATACACGCTACGCGAGCGTCTATAGGAAGGTCGGCGAACACACCGTATTCGACGAGACTACGCAGATGAATCGCACCGTCGAGGACTTTGGTTACGTCAACGAGCCTTACACGGCCACTATCGTCGACGGGTTTCTATCGGTCTTCTACGAGTGTATAGACGTGAAGACCGGAGACGTGATCGATTCCGATACGATCACTTCCGATTATAATCAGGAGCACGCGTACCCGCAGGTGCCGAGTCCCGGCGCTGCCGAATATGCCATGATCGGAAACGCCGTCTCTTACATCACCGCGCGCTTCAGCCCGCGGGCCGAGTTTTTCAACCTGCTTCTGCCCAAAGGCAGGTTGAAAGGCGCGAGCCAGTTGATTCAGAAAAGGATGTGGAACAGCGCGCTCGAAAAGCTCTCTGCCATCCGCGAGTTCAAAGACCCTGAGAAAGACGCCTTCCGTGTGTACGACATCGCCATCAGTTATCAGGGCCTTTCAAATTATGCGCCCGACCCTGATTCGAGCAGGCACTACTTGGAAAAGGCCGTCTCCTACTACAAAGAGGCCGTGCGGAAAAATCCCCTTGAAGATAGGTTCAGGCGGGCGGAGTTGATGGCCGAAGCGTCTCTTACGGATCACAGGAAGCTCGAAGCGGCCATGCGCGATTATGAATCGAAGAAGCAAAAAGCTGCCGCCGTCGCCGGAGCGCAAACGACAGGTCAGACTCCTGCGGGCAAACCTGCTGCTCAACCTGTCGGCGCGCAATATGTCGATCCATCGATCATTACAAACGACACGGTAATCGGTTGGGTCAGGGCCGGAGTTTCAGAAAAAAAGATACGCTCCAGGATCAATCAGGCAGAGAGGACGAGTTTCGACCTGTCATCGGGCGACGTTTCGAACCTGCTCGCTTCGGGGGTGAGCGCCCGCACCATAGACGAGATGCGCAACTTTGGGAGGAACAGACAGCCGAGAGGAAAGTGGGGCGACAGACTTACGCTGATTCTGCTTTATACCATGGCGGTCGTGCGATACATTACGCCTTATGTTTTTCGCACCTGTCAGTGATGGCTGACAGCTATCAGCTAAAAATTTCGAACCACAGATCACACAGATTTCACGGATAGATAGAAGAAAGAAATTTTTATCTGTGTTATCCGTGTTATCTGTGGTTGGATACTTGCCCTGACGGCTGATGGCTGATGGCTGACGGCTGATTCAACAGGCGATTGCAAATCTCTCGCATCACGCATCACGCATCACTCTCCGCGCATCACATAGACACGAACGAAGCCTGAGAGAAGTTGCCGTGAAAGCCGAGCGGGAAATGCTGGCCCGCCCATACCCTTGCCACGAAGTCCATAGTCTCGGCATCTCTGATCTCAAGGAAGTTCTCGTCTCGCTTTCCATCATACCCTTGCATAAGCAACCAGCCGCGCTCTTCGCTCTCTTTGCCCGGATGCGGAACGAAGACCGCTTCGCCGAGCGCGCGGCCTTTCTCCGCGTCTATACGCTTGGCTTTCTCCTTATGAAGGTCGTGGTGAACGAGCGCGGTAAAGGCAAATGGATCGTCGGTCAGGGTGTTTTCCAGCGCATAAAGATAGCGCGCGCCGCCCTCAGCGCAGCGCCGGAAGGCGGACGTTCCCATAAGGTCTGTTTTGGTTTAAACTGGTCTTTCAATTCTTCAGGAGGATTACTTATGAGCGGCACGGAGGAAGCAAGAATGCCTGTCCATCATGTCCTGGACCGCTATCGAGACTGGTTTGCCAGGAGCCTGGATGTGAGTCCGGAGCGCAAAGAAGAGATTTACATAGAGCTTTGCAGGTCCGCCTCCCTGGAGGACGTGAGCTACTGGTTGCAGATACTCTTCTCATCAGGGATAGCCACGCTGGGGCTCGTGCTCAACAGCCCGGCCGTCATAATCGGGGCGATGCTCATATCCCCGCTGATGGGACCGATACTGGCGGCAGGGCTGTCGCTTGCAGCAGGGGATATAATCCTCGGACTGCGATCTGTTGTAAAACTCGCGGTCAGTTGCCTGGTGGCCCTCACATTCGCGTTGCTGCTGGTCGGCCTGCTGCCCTTCAAGGAGATGACGGGCGAGATAGCCGCGCGCACTCAGCCCAACACGCTCGACCTGTTCGTCGCACTCTTTTCCGGGGCCATCGGCTCCATAGCTATATGCCGGGAGGTCAAGGGAGTGGTCACATCGATTCCGGGCGTAGCCATAGCAGTCGCCCTTATGCCTCCCCTGTGTGTGGTCGGCTACGGTCTCGGCATAGCTTTCAGCGTCGGGATGGCCGAAGGGATGCGGGCAGCCAGCGGAGGGGGACTCCTCTTTTTGACCAACCTGGTCGCCATCACATTCACCTCCATGGTCGTATTCCTGGCTTTGCACATAGATACTGAAAAGGTCAAAGCGAGCGTCCGGGAGTGGAACAAAAAAGACAGGGAATGCATCCTGTGCGAGAACATATTGAAGCGGTTTCACATATCGCACAGAATATGGAACATCGGCAGCCTCCGCAGCCGCTTCCTTTTGATCGCCATCCCGATAATGATCATACTGATCCCGCTCAGCCAGTCTTTCATCCAGCTCAAACGCGAGATAGAGAAGAAGCGAGAGGAGAACCGCATCGAGAGGACGGCGAAAGAGTTGTGGCAGCAGGGCTTTGAGAAATTACCAGGCGGCGCTCCCCGGTCTTACATAGACCTGTTTTCAGTCTCGCAGCAGGCCGAAAAACTCATGCTTTACATGCGCGTGTTCACAAGCAAACCTTACGAGCCGGCTGAAAAAGATGAGTTCGCGCGGATGGTGGCCGTGCGGCTGAACAGACCTATGGAATCGGTCGGATTGCAGCTTGTCGAAATCCCCACGGCATCGAGTGAATTGGCGGCAAGGGCTGGGGAAGAAACGCGCGTCGAAGCCCCTCCTACGGTCGCCGAGTTGCAAATGAAATTCTTCGAAGGCGTCGCGTCTGCGCTCGGAGACTTGCAACTCCCGCCTCCGGCCCGGCTCCTGGACTACGATGTTACGACGAGCGCGGCAGATCCCCTTCGCCTGACGGTCAGCTATCTGAGCGAGCGCGAGATAGAGGCCGACGCTCAAACGCTCATCGCCTCAAGCATCCGGATACGGCTCCGTCATCCGAACGCGAAAGTCGTTTTAAGAAGGGTTCCGTCGCTGCCCGGACGATTGATCTTCAGGCGCAATGAATCCACCTTGACGCCTGCCAACACCGATCTTCTCGATCGAGCGGGCGAGGCCCTCCAACAGCGGCCGAAGTTGAGAATAGAAGTCATCATTGCCGACGGCAAGGGCGAACGAATGGGAATAGCAGGCGAGCGGGCCCGCAGCATAGCTGAGTACCTTGCCTCGAAGTGGCAGGTCTCTTATGACAGGCTCCGGGTGTCAGAGTCGTCCGAGTTGCAAAGGGCCGCGATTCTGAAGGTCGAAATGGCCGGATCG
>JAKEHD010000379.1 GCA_022615215.1 Blastocatellia bacterium | reverse complement strand
GTCCCCGCGTCCTCCACCAGCGTCTCCCTCTATCCAGTGATCGTACCAGAGGCTAAGGTTCAGAAGGCTCCAGAGGAAGAAGGAGTAATCTATACGTCCCGCGCTTTGCTCTTTCAAGAGCCGTTTTATGAAATCGTAGTCGAAGAGTTCGCGACGGCGGAGGTGTGAATTCAAAAGCGAGTCTTCCACAAAGCCGCCGAGTCGGTCGAGCATCCACTCGTTTATGGGCGTGCCGAATCCCTTCTTCTCGCGCCTGAGCACGCGGTCGGGCACCGTGCCTCTGAGCGCACGTTTGAGAATATACTTGGTTTCGCCCTTGTGGTATTTCAGCTCTCGCGGAATGGTCATCGCAAACTCCACGAGTTTGTGATCCAAAAAGGGCACGCGCGCCTCGACCGATGTCGCCATGGTCATCTTGTCTACACGCATGAGCAGAAGCTCTGCAAGCCTCAGCTTCAATTCCAGATAGATCATGCGTTCCAGTTGGTCCGCATCGGGTTTCGCCTCAAGCAGCCGGGCGAGATCCTCCTGCACGATTCGGTAGGATGAGAACCTGCCCTCACCGTCGTTATTGCCATTCAACCGAGCGAGAGTTGCGGGCGTAAAGAGTTGCTGTTTGTATACCTCGTCGAAGACCATCGCGCCGCTCCAGAAAAGCTCTTCTCCGGCGGCGATGCGGCGCAAGAGGTCGGGCATAATCTTGCGACCTTTGGGGAGCAGCCGCGCTGCGCCCAGACCGTAAGCCGCCCGGCCCACTGCCGAAATCGCGCGGCGCGCCCGCCCGGGCAACCGCAAGAGATAGCGCCAGAGATGATCGTGCAGATTCAAGTAGCTCACATAATCGGGATAGCCGCAGAAGAGTTCGTCCGACCCCTCGCCCACCTGAACGACTATCGTGCCCGTCTCGCGCGCGAGCTTCGACACGTAGTAGAGCGGCACGCATACTGGGTCGGCGATGGGTTCGTCCTGATGAAAGATCAGGTCGGGGAGAAAATCGAGCAGGTCTTTGTGGTCTATGAGAATCTCGTGATGATCGGTTCTATATTCGCACGCGACCGCGTGAGCTTCTTCGATTTCGTTATAAGCCGGACCCGCGCGAAAGCCTACCGTGAAGGTGCGTACCGGCTGGCTCATCAGGCGCGACATCAAGGCGACGTTCGCAGTAGAATCGATGCCGCCCGACAGGAACACCCCGAACGGCACATCGCTCATCATACGTTTCTCAATCGCATCTTCGAGCAACCGGAGAAGTTCTTCTTCGATCTCTCGTTCGGGCAGCGCCGCGCGCCCTAAAGATTTCTTTCTTGATAAAGATTTCTTTCTTGCTTCGAGACGGCTGCCGACCACGATAGCATCCCAGTAGCGATGCAGACGGACCTCGCCCCGATGGTCGCAAGTGAGCAGGCATCCTGCCGGAAGTTTCTTGATACCAGAAAAGAGCGTGAGGGGCGCGGGCGTCGTAAGAAAAGTCAGATAGTGATAGAGCGCCTCTTCATCCATGTCGCGCGCGACTGCCGGGTGCGTAAGTATGGCCTTGATCTCGGATGCGAAGATCAATCGCCCGCCGCTCACCATGTAATAGAGCGGCTTGACGCCTATGCGGTCGCGCGCGAGCACGAGCCGCCGCAGGTTTTCATCCCATATCGCTATGGCGAAATCGCCTTCGAGGTACTCTACGAAATCGAGGCCGCGTTCTTCGTAGAGGTGGACTATAGTTTCGGTATCGGTGCGCGAGCGGTACTCGTGGCCCTTATCTATCAGCCCTCTCCTCAAGGCTTCGTGGTTATATATTTCGCCGTTGAAGGTTATCCACACGCGCTCGTCTTCATTCGACATGGGCATGTGACCGGCGGGCGAGAGATCGACTATTGAGAGTCTGCGGCTGCCGAGTCCCACGCGACGGTCGGGGGTGATATATGTGCCCGCATCGTCAGGCCCGCGATGGGCCATGCGGTCACGCATGCGGGCGAGAGACGGCTCGCTCACACCCGGCTCGCTCACTCCGTATTCATATATTCCGCAGATGCCGCACATAGAATTCAGCCATCAGCCATCAGCCATCAGTCTTCAGCCATCAGCCGTCAGTCTTCAGCCGTTAGTCTTCAGCCATCAGCCGTCAGTCTTCAGCCGTTAGTCTTCAGCCGTCAGTCTTCATCTTTATTCTGATAGCTGATAGCTGACCCCTGATAGCTGACCCCTGATAGCTGACCTCGCATGCGCGATCTTCGCTTCTTCGCCGCGCCTGTAGGGGACGACGAGCATTATGTTTTCGAAGGGCAGCAAGGCGCGCAAGCTGTATATGATAGCAGAAGCGCGGGCGCGCGTCCCGTAACTCAAAGATACCCACCTCTCTTCCTCTTTCATCTCGAACGGGTGATCCGATACAGGCACTATCGCAAGCCGTGAATCTCCCCCCAGTGCGATCGCCCGGAGTTCGGAGTCGATCTCTATTTCGAGTCCCGCATCGAAGTTGAAGAAGAATTCCAGCCTATGCGAACCCTTGCCCGTGAAGCGGTCTTCGATCGTCCAATAGCCCTCTCGCTTGTCGAATGTCACCACACGGCCGTGTACGACCGGCTGAGCCCCGTGTACGTACCCATAGTGTTCTGCGTCGAGCAGATCGCGCTCCCCTGTGCTCTCCCAGCGATTCACGACAGGCTTTACGTTCGGGCCGAGCGCGAAGGGGTGGCCCTCGCTGATACGGCTTATGTCCTTTCCATCGACTCGAACCGTGTTGTGATATGCGGTCGAGCGGAAGAGGTTTCGCCATCGCTCGCTCGCCGTGTAGACGAAGGTTCCAGGGTCGCGCAGAAAAGTGCGGTCGTAGGCGAAGACCTCTATCGAGAGCGCGTCCGCGTGCGCGTGCGAGCCTCGCCCTCCCGCCCCGTGATCGCCGCAATCGACTATTGCATAGAGCGGTCCCTCGCGCTCGATGAATATCTGAGCTTCCTGGAAAGCCCGCGACGAGGGAGCATCTTCGGCCGAAGGCAATCTTTCAAACTGTTCGCGCCCCGGATCGCCGAACCACCAGAGAGCTTCTTCATCGAGCCGGCGCGATTGCTTGAAAGCGCCGTTCTCAAACAATATCGCTGCAATCGGCATGAGGTAAGAGTGATCCACGGCGGGCCGCTCTTTGAACTTTATGAGCCGCCCGTCGTCGGAATCGCCTATGAGGGGAGCGGTGCCGTCGGGCTTCAAATAATATCGGACGAATTCGAACATAGCTTCGAGCCGATGCCAACACCTGGCGGGCAAATTGATTTGGCTCGCTCGACTTATTGCAAAGAAGGCCATGAAGATTTCCAGCACCAGACGGTGATAGCCGGTCGCGCCTTCATAATCCACTCCGTCCCGGTATACCTGGCGCTCCATCTCTTCGAGCAAGCGCGGCGCGCTAAACTGCGCCCACTCGCGCGACTCGCCGAGGTCGGGAAGCATCATTCCTATCGAGTAGAGACCTATGAGGTTCGACAGATAGTGATTACTGAGCGTGCGATGAGAGAATTCGAGGTTTGCGCGAATGAAGCGCCCGTGCGCGATGAGTGTCTTCCAGATGAGCGCAAAGGCATCGTCGGTCATCAGCTTCGACGCGCGAAACAGATCCATCGCCGCGATGAAATTGATCGCGCGTATGGCGACCTCCATAGCCACAGTCCAGTTGACGCCGAAGCGCGGCGGGTTCTCTTCGTACCAGGATGCGAGTTGAATGAGGAACTCTTCGGTGTACCGCTCGTCACCCGTGAGCGCATAAGCGCGCCCAAGTATTACGAAGTGATGCAGGCGGTTGAGTTCCCACACCACTCGCACGTCGGCATAAGGATTTCTTTCTTGTTGAGGAAGAGAGTCTTCCTTCTCTTGCTCAAGCTTGAGCGGACGTTTTGCTTCGCTCAACAGCCCCGTGTGGCTGAAGTGTTTGAGAGGCCATCGCGCTCCGGTCGCGGGGTCCGCGTGCCAATCTATCTGAGGGCCGAAATCGAATGCTCGTCCGAAGAGTGTGATTCTGTGCGCGAGTATGTGGTCGGCCTCGCGCCCGGCCTCTTCAATCGCGTCGGGGAAGAGTTCCTTGATGACCTGCGCTGTGCGGGCAAGGTCCGATAGACCTACGGTCAGGTGAGGCCACGCGCGTTTACGCAAGCGAGCTAGGGCGCTCGCAGGCGAGACGTTTGCCATCGAGCGTTTCAGATCCGAATCCGTTATATAAGTGGCATCGGGACGGTCGCTTGCCCGGTCGATCGCGCGGCGCGCATATCGCTGAGCGCGAAGCAAGGCTTCGGCCCCGGCTTCGCGCGCGGTCAGCCCTCGCAACTTCTCTCGTATTTTCGATAGTCGTTCTAACATGAACAATCCGCGAATGCATGTACGGGCGGGCGTCTCTGCCCGCCCCTTATTCGCTTTATGGAAATGAGGGGCGGCCACAGAGGGCCGCCCGTACATGAAATCAAACCTGACTGTCCCGGCTCTGAGATATGTTCAACAACAGCCCCGTCATGAAAAAGAAATAGAGGTTCAAATCCGAGTAAGCTCCGCTGGCAAGAGTCAGTCCCGGTATCGAGTAAACAACTACAAGCGCGAGCGCGCCTACGGCCGCCGCTCGCGCTTCGCCACTTTTCGCTCTGACGAATGCGCGATAGCACATCAGAAAAATATATATATTCGCCGCCACATAAAGTGCAAATGCAAAGAGTCCCAATTCAGCGGCTATCCACAAAAGATTCGAATGCGGAAAAGGAGCGGCCCGCGCATCCAGGACCGCCTCCGCAGGCCGGTCCTC
>JAKEHD010000378.1 GCA_022615215.1 Blastocatellia bacterium | reverse complement strand
TTTTCCTCATCAAAAGGAAGACTCTTTTCCTCATCAAAAGGAAGACTCTTTTCCTCATCCGCGCCGGATTCAATCGCTGCGGCTACTGCAGCTTCCTCCGCCTGCGGGCTTTCGATCTCGTCGGGCGCTCCTTCCGGGCGCACGAGCACCTTGATAGTGGGAGAGACTTCTCTGTGCAGCCTGATCACAACGTCGTAGTCGCCGACCTCTTTGATATGATCGTGCAAACCCACCTTGCGACGCTCTACGGTGATGCCGCGTTCTTTGAGAGCTTCAACTATGTCGAGCACAGTGACCGAGCCATAAAGTATGCCGTGCTCGCCGACTCTCCGGTCGAAGCGCAGCCTTAGTCCGTCGAGACGTTCGGCCTCGCTTTGGGCGGAGGCGTGTTCGCGGGTCTCACGTTTTGTCAGCAGGCGGCGCTGCTCTTCGATCATTCGCTTGTTGCCGGCAGTCGCTTTTATAGCCAGACCCTGCGGCAGCAGATAATTCCGGCCGTAACCTGCTCGCACCTTCACGACCTCTCCCCGGCGTCCGAGGTGTTCCACATCTTCTTGAAGTAATACATCCATGTGTGCCATTTATAAAATCCTCGCTCTTGTTAATCGGTCGCAAACGGAAGAATCGCCGCATTGCGCGCCCGCTTGATCGCGGTGGCCAGCATTCGCTGGTGAGGGGCGCAGGTGCCCGAAATCCTGCGGGGCAATATCTTGCCCCGCTCAGGAATGTAGCCCGACAGGAGCTTGCCGTCCTTGTAATCGATATAGTCTATCTTGTCTGCGCAGAACCGGCATGATCTTCGCGCGCGAACGTAGCGACGCCCGCCCCCGCGTCCTCCTCTGCCTTCGCGTCGGTCATTATCTCTATCTCTCGAATCGCTGCTCATAGCTCTTCACCCTCCTCTTCCGTAACTTCTACTTCCGCCATTCTGCCCCTGACATCTCTGTCCCTCGCGTCTCGGCTGCGACGAGGGCTTCCGGCCGTTGAGCGCGCGGAGCGGCGGGCGCGGAATTTGTCGGCGCGTTTGAGGTCTTCATCTATGCGGATCGTCAGGTAACGGATTATCGCATCGGTCACGCGCATGCGGCGTTCGACCTCGGCGATCTCCGCGCCTGTGCCCTCCACAGTGAGGACCACGTAATGGCCTTCGTTGAATTTCTGTATGGGATAGGCAAGCCGTCGGCGGCCCATTCGGTCTACCTTGGCGACCTCGGCACCCTGGTTGGTTGCTACCTCACTCATCTGAGCGACGAGTGATTCTATATCGCTCTCTTCGGTGTTCGGAGCGACGATAAACAATACTTCGTAGACTCTCATCGGAGAGATATCCTCCTTTTGGATTTACCTGGCCGGCCCGCCGAAAGAACTCTTTCTTCTAAAGAATTCTTTCCTCACTGGCGGCAGGCCCGGCCTGAGTCAAGCCCCGGTCTTTTGACCGGAGCAAGGAGGGTCCACTATAGAACCCTTTTGAAAAAGATCAATCGCCTTCTGTCTTCACGCGCTCGTTGAAGAGCGATTGTGCGCGCGGCACGCCTTCAGAGAGCATCATCTTCAGCGCATCGGATGCGCGTCCGAGCATAAGGTCGAGGCGGTCGCGCTCCTTCTTCGGTACGCGCGACAGCACGAAGTCCGCAAGGTCGCTCACCGGGTGGTCGGGTCCGACGCCCAGCCTTATGCGCGCGAAGTCCTGAGAGCCGAGCCGCTCGATTATGGATTTCAATCCATTGTGACTGCCCGCGCTCCCGCGCTCCCGCACGCGAATCATGCCGAAAGGGAGCGCAACGTCATCGCATGCGACTATGAGACTGCGAGGGTCGCCCTCCGCGTAGCGCGCAAGCAATGGACGTATCGAGTCGCCGCTCAGGTTCATAAAAGTCTGCGGCTTGATGAGCAAGACCCGCTCGCCCGATATTGTCGCCTCCGCTATCTTCGCTTTTGCTTCGTCGCGAAAGCGGTGCCCCCGGACTTCCTCGAACAATCTGTCAATGAGCATGAAGCCGAGGTTATGCCACGTCGCTTCATACTCTCGCCCCGGATTTCCGAGACCTGCTACCAGTTTCATAAGGTCTCTGAATTATCACTCTTCGCTCTTCTTTATAACCTCAGGCTCGGCCCCTTCGACCGCTGCCTCTTCCGCAGAGGGTTCGGCCACCTCAGCCAGGCGCGGCGCGAGCACGCCGGCGACTATAAGGTTTTCGTCCGTAAGGATGGTTATCCTCTCCCGGTCGCAAATCAGGTCCGCGACCTTCGCATGATCGCCCACCAGCATGTCGGATACGTCGAGTTGTATATGCTCAGGTATATCGCCCGGCAAGCACTCGATTTGGACCTCGCGCATTTGAAGGTCGAGCAGTCCTCCATGTGTCTTCACGCCGACCGGCTCGCCTACGATCTCTATGGAGACGTTCACCTGTGTGGCGGTCGTCAGCGACAGTCGCAGGAGGTCTGCGTGCAACAACTGCCCTTTGACGGGGTCCACCTGCCAGTCCTTTATGATGACGGTCGCGCTCTCGGCTTCGCCATTCTCCTGCGGCACGGCCAGATTGAATATCGTGTTGTGACCCGTTTCCGACCGCAGTATGGCGGCAATCTCCTTTGCGTTTACGGCGACCGCGACGGGCGGTTTCTCTTCGCCGTAGACCGCAACGGGAATCATCCCTTGCGCGCGCAACCGGCGCGAGGGGCCTTTCCCGAAGCCCTCGCGCAAGCTCGCATTTATCGTCAAATCTTTTATCATCCTTCTCTGACTCCTGACCCGCGAGCGCCCCTTGATTTAAGGCAAAAGGAAAAAGTGAAGAGTTCCGTTTTTGCCTTCGAGCGGGGCGTCCCGCAAAATCTATATAAACAACTTGCTCACAGATGTCTCGTCGTGTATCGACTTAATGGCTTCTGCCAGCAGGCCCGCCACGCTCAGGCATTTCACCCTTGACGAGCGGCAGGAGTTTTCGGTCGGAATAGAGTTCGTCACGATCACCTCTTTAATCGGAGAAGCCTCTACCCTATCGACTGCCGGCCCGGAAAACAGAGCATGCGTGGCGGAAGCGAGCACGCTCTCTGCGCCATTACGTTTTATCGCCTCGGCGGCTTTAACGAGCGTTCCCGCCGTGTCTATCATATCGTCGACTATTATCGCCGTCCGCCCTTCAACGTCGCCTATGACGTGAAGCACCTCGACTTCGCCCAGCCGGTCCGCATCGCGCCTCTTGTCTATGATTGCAAGCTCCGCGTCCAGCCTCTTCGCGTAGGCGCGCGCGCGTTCGACGCCGCCCGGATCGGGCGCAACGACGGTCAGATTCTGCAATCCCAGATTCTGAAAATAGCCGACCAGCACCGGCGCGGCGAACAGATGGTCGGCCGGGATGTCGAAGAACCCTTGAATCTGACTTGCGTGCAAATCCAGGAGCAACACACGCTCCGCCCCGGCCTCGGTTATCAGATTGGCGACGAGCTTGGATGAAATCGGCACCCTGGGTTTGTCTTTGCGGTCCTTGCGCGCGTAGCCGTAATAGGGAATCACCGCCGTTATTCGCTTGGCCGACGAGCGCCGGAACGCGTCGAGCATGATGAGAAGCTCCATCAAATTCGAATCGACCGGCGGGCAGGTCGGCTGCACGATGAAGCAATCCTGGCCCCGCACGTTCTCCAGTATCTGGAAGTTGAACTCCCCGTCGTAGAAACGCGAGACATTGGCCTTGCCGAGTTCTATTTCCAGGTGCTGACAGATCTCTTCAGCGAGCGCCCTGTTCGCATTACCTGAAAAGACCTTTATATTCACGATGCCTCCACCCTCCTAGAGTGTTCAACGACCATCGAACAGCTACTTGCTGCCCGCCGCTCTCCGTTTTATTGGCTGGGGAGGGAGGATTCGAACCTCCGTATGGCGGCTCCAAAGGCCGCTGCCTTACCGCTTGGCGACTCCCCAACATCCTACACACAACCGATAAGGGCTCGGAACTTCGCGTCAGCCCCGGTCCTCGCTCGCCACTGGTTGAAGTTTGTTTTATGTCTCTATCCGCAACGCCTTCGATCAAACGATGCGTTGGGCCTGATTATACCCGCTCGAAAGCGGGTATACATCTGCCGGTAGGGGGGCAATGCAGTATTGAAATTCATCGAATCAAGCGACTTATATATATCTGATCGGTCGCTGTGATTATTTCATTCGGCACAGAGCCGCCCGCTCATTCGATGAGCGTATCTCGATATTCTCGTCGGTCAATCGTTCGCACACGTTCCGACCATACACCTGTTGCACGCATCTCAAATTGCGCTCGCTCGCTCGTCTCCAAATTGTCAAAGACCGCATAGACAGTTGCGCCGCTGCCGGACATCAGAGCGTGCCGAGCGCCGAGGCTCAGTAGCCCACGCTTGAGTTCCGCAATTTCCGGGTGCGCGGCCAGGACGACCTCTTCGAGATCGTTGCTCGCCGCAAGCGGTAGCTCACAGACGCCGTTAGCGGCCAGTAAAGTAAAGGGTATGATACGGACGGCCTCCGGCCTTGTCAACCGCGAAAGTTTTCCATAAGCCTCGGCGGTCGATACCTCCACCCCTGGATTTGCAAGCAACAAATTCTCGCACCGCGTCTCAGAAAGCGCGTATACCTCTTCCCCCCGTCCCACTCCGAGAGCCGTTCCGCCCACGAGGAAAAAGGGAACGTCAGAACCCAGGCGGGCCGCGATACTGAACATCTCGCGCTCAGGTACAGACGCGCCCCACAACCTGATAAGCCCGAGGAGCGCAGCAGCAGCATTCGACGACCCTCCGCCAAGCCCGCCCGCGACGGGAATCCTTTTTTCAATATCTATCGTTGCGCCCGCCCGGACGTCCGCCGCCTCGCGCAGCAGAAGGGCCGCTTTACAGACGATGTTCGATTCATCGGTAGGAACGCGCGGGTCCGCACAGGTGACGCGGATATCGCTACCAGTCAGGCTGATATGCAGGCGGTCGTAAAGGGATATGGTCTGATATATCGTGCGGAGTTCGTGGTAGCCGTCCTCTCGCCGAAACAGCACGTCGAGCGTCCAGTTGATCTTTGCGTAGGCTCTGACCCTTATGGAAGAAAGCATCTGAGTCGAACAGGCTCGCGGGGCAGCCTGTATAAGAGTGAAACAAGAAGTAATTAGGGCATGTCGCATAATTCCCGTAACGTCCTATTACTTGTAGTGGGCAGCACGTAACGACACAATATCTGGGCAATAAATCCATTTATGCGACATGCCGTAATTACTCAGCCTCCGCGCGTCCCGTAGGGACGGCTGAATTTAGGCAGGGAATTTTGCGCCTGCTTAACGAGTTAGCATATACCTCGTCGCGTCAGCGACGATTGAAGGTTGTTTGATTTCAACCGTCGCTACGCGACGCGAAATATGTTCGACCTGGCACCGGGCCTTGAAAGGCCCGGCTAAATTCAACAGCCGCTAACGCGGCTGAGTTGTTACAACAAGAAGCCCTTCGATGATTCTAAAGAGCTTACAATCCTTGTTGCTTGAGAGCGCGCACAAAGATTTCTTTCTCCAGGACTTCTCTCTTCGTGCCTGGCGCTGAGGAACTCATTCTCTCATGAAAATTTCCGTGAAATAAATCGTACCGTCCTGACTGACCCATACGCCGACGGCCGTCACGGTGTATTTGGTGTCGAGTATGTTCTGTCGATGAGTGGGACTGTTCATCCAGCCGCGCATGCTGACCGCCACAGGGTTGATATAGCCATTTGAAGAGGCCAGATTTTCGCCCAGCGTCGTCCATCTTATTCCGGCCTCGTCGACTCGCTGACGAATGGTGCGTCCCTCCGGGTCCGTGTGAGAAAAGAATCTGCCTTCGGCCATACGCTGGCTGTAAGCGCGCGCGATGGGAAGCAAGGCTTGCGAGAACTCAAGCGGTTTGACCCTGTGCGCCCGGCGCTGGCGATTTATCTCTTCGAGGCATTCGGTTTCGAGCCTCTCGATGTCGCGCAGCGTATGGCCTCCGGCCAAAGGCCGCGATTCATCGGGCGCAGCATCGCGTAGTTCCGGCCCTCGCCCTTCACGGCCGCTACCAACATTCGTGCCGCCTGATCGTTGCGAACCTGCCTGGCTCGCACACACCAGGACCGGCATTAGAATCGATGCTGCGATGAGGACCGAAAGGCTGAAACCTCTTCTCATAAGAAAATTCCCTGCCTGCGACCAAAGCGAAATAACCACTGAAGGGCGGAACCGCTAACACCGTCTGCGCTACTTTCGCCTGCGTGCTTGCGGCCCTCGCCAGGGTTGTTGCAAAGTAGATTGACAAGGAGAAAAGGCTTCCCTGAGAGCGCAGGCATCCTGCCTGCATGGCTTGAGGAAACGCCCTTTTTCAAGATAATCAGCAATTGCGCAACCCATGCACGCTCAAAGTGCGCTCCCAGGTACT
>JAKEHD010000377.1 GCA_022615215.1 Blastocatellia bacterium | reverse complement strand
TGCTGCGCCTCCATGGCGTGGTAGTAGGGCTTGTATTCGAGGCGCATCCGCGTCGCGTAATCATCCCGCGCGCAGTATATAAAGATTTCTTTCTTATAAAGATTTCTTTCTTATAAAGATTTCTTTCTTATGCAGCAACCCTTCTTCAATCGCTCTTATGCATTCAGATTCGAATTATCGTGGGCCTTCCGCCGCGCTTTTCACTCGACGACGGCAAGCACCTGATTGGCGTTGACCGTATCGCCCGCGGCGACGCGGATTTCGACTATGCGCCCGGCCTTCGTTGATTTGATCTCGTTTTGCATCTTCATCGCTTCGACGACGACGACGCCCTGTCCCGCTTCCACCTCATCGCCCTGTTCCCGCAACAGGCGCACGACCTTGCCGGGCATAGGAGCCGTGAGTTGTTGACGCCCTTCGTCGCTGTGATCTGCGACCGAGCGCCTGTGCTTGCGGTCTATCACTCTTGCGGAGAAAACCCGGTCGCGGAGCTTGACCGTAAACAGATCGGATTCGGCTGACCAGGCGCGCGCTTCATAGACGCGCTCGCCCGCAAAGATGAGATACAGACCTCTTTCCGGGCAGAGAACCTCTAACTCATACCTGCGTCCGTCGACCATCGCCGACACGCTACGGTCGCGTCGTTCGAGTTCGATGCTTATCTGTCGGCCATCTATCTCGGCTTCGTATTTCATGATTGGCCTTCATCTTCTTTGAGATATGCGGCCATAGAGTTTCCAACGGCTTTCGACTGCCTGAGCGGAAGAGAGGTCGAGTTTGGCCGCGCGCTCTTTCGCATGCAGCACGGCTGCGATTGCGGCGATGTCCGAGAGTTGCGCGTCCCGGTCATCTTCGCCTTCGGGATTATCCGTTTTCATTCCATCTGCCAGAAAGCGGTCTATGAATCCCGTGTCGAAATTGCCGAGCCGGAACTCGCGGTCGCGCGACACGGCGCGGAAGAATTCGAGCGTCGTCTGTATGCCCTCTATGGCGCATTCGTCGAGGGCGCGCGCGAGACGATTTATCGCCGCCTCGCGCGTCTCGGCCCATACGCAAAGTTTTGCGAGCAGCGAATCGTAATCGAGGGGCACTTTCCATCCTTCGTATATGCCGCTGTCAATCCGCACGCCCGGACCCGAAGGCATGGATAATCTTTTTATGAGACCGGGGCTGGGAAGAAAATCATTCTGCGGGTCTTCGGCGTAGATGCGACATTCTATGGCCGCGCCGCGCATTATTATGTCGTCCTGAGAAAACGAGAGTCTTTCTCCCGCGGCCACTCTTATCTGTTCGTGAACCAGATCGCGCCCCGTGACGAGTTCCGTTATTGGGTGCTCCACTTGAAGCCGCGTGTTCATTTCGAGGAAATAGAAATTCTTCTCCCGGTCCACGAGAAACTCCACCGTGCCCGCGTTCACATATCCTGCCGCGCGGGCTACACGGACGGCCGATTCGCCCACGCGGCGGCGCATCTCTTCATCAACGACCGGCGAGGGGCACTCCTCGACCACTTTTTGATGGCGTCGCTGAAGCGAGCATTCGCGCTCGCCGAGATAGACGAAATCGCCCTCGCGGTCTCCTATCAACTGTATCTCTATATGGCGCGGCCGCTCGATGTATTTTTCTATGTACACGGACGAGTCTTTGAAGCTCGCCTCGGCTTCAGACCGCGCAAGCGAAAAGGCGCTCGCGATCTCGGCGGGCGAGCGGACGAGCCGCATCCCGCGCCCTCCGCCGCCCGCTGCGGCTTTGAGCATGACCGGATAGCCTGTGGTTGCGGCGAGGGCTTCAGCCTCTTCTACAGAGGCGAGGGGCTGCGTGGTTCCGGGGACTACAGGAGCGCCCGCTTCAATGGCAGCGCGGCGGGCGCTGGTCTTAGACCCCATTATTTTCATGGCCGAAGCGGGCGGGCCTATAAGAGTGAGACCTGCGCTTTCGACCGCGAGCGCGAACTCGGCGTTTTCAGACAAGAAGCCGTAGCCGGGATGTATGGCTTCGGCCCCTGTACGTTTGGCAGCGGCGATTATCTTTTCTATTACGAGGTAGCTTTCCGAAGATGGAGCGGGGCCGATGTGTATGGCCTCATCGGCCAGACGCACGTGCAGGGCCGACTGGTCGGCCGACGAGTAGACGGCCACAGGCGAGACGCCCATCTCGCGGCACGCGCGCACGATTCGCACGGCTATCTCTCCGCGATTGGCGATCAATAATTTTTTAAACATGGGAGCGTGATGCGTGAGAGGAGCAGAGGAGCAGAGGAGCGGAGGAGCAATTCCTCTTCACTCGCTCATTTAAACCTGGTTATCTAATCACGCAATAATCCGATCACCCCTGCACCTCTGCACCCCTGCACCCCTGCGCAGAAAGCATCACTCTCTTGCAAATCTCACTTTGCCGAAGCGCCCTGTACGACGGACTGCTTTTTGGCTTCCGAGTCGGTCAGGAAGATGCCGTCGCGCATGATTATGTCGTCGTCGGTCCCCATCTTTTCATCAGGGCCAGCCGAACGCAATTCGAAGTTGTTGATGTATACCTTGGTCACCCCTGGCAACCTGCCTGCTATTTCTCCGGTGTTGCCCTGGTAGTCGATTTCGTTTTCCCAATAATCCTTCGGCAGAGGTTCAGTAGTCACTTCTCTTATCGCCCTTATATCACCTGGATAAGAGCCGTTCTCTTTCTTGTAGTCTTCAGCTATCCTGGCCAGATGTAAGAAGGCCGCGCGGGTTGCCGCAGTCTGACTTATCTTCCGGTTTTCCAAATATCTAGGGATATAGGCTATGCCGAAACCGCTTGCCACTGTGCCGACGGCAAGCGTAACGACGAGCGTTGCAGCGGCGGTGCGATATCCTCCGTACCATTCAGGGTCGCGCCGCGCAAGCCGCATCGCGCGCCGGGCCGACCAGAGGACCAGCACCCCCGCAAATGCCAGATACTTCGTAAAGATCAGGGCCGAAGCCGCCACGATCACAAAGAGCGCAATCGCTGACATGGCGGGGCCGAGTCGCTGAATCTTGACAGGGGCCTCATCGAGGGGGTTGCCGACGAAGCGCGCGCCGCAACTGCATTCAGGCACGCCGACCGTAATCTCGTTACCACAGCAGGGGCACAGCATTTTTGTTTAGCTCCTATGGCCCGTCCTCAATTCTGGACGGAGTAATCTGCCCTTACGAGTTTTTCACTGCCGGGCGCATCTTTGCGATTCTCAAGCGCCGCTTCGACCGCCGCGCGGTCCGTCTCTCTGAGTTCGCGCCAGGTGTGATATATCCTGTGTACGACGGTCCAGTGCGACAGAATGGCGAGCACCCATAAGACCTGCGGCATCTTGTAGAGGAACGGGTTCGAAACCGGTCCCACCGAAGTGAGCGAGCCGATTATCAAAAGCACCATCCGCTCAGGTCTTTCGAGGAAGCCCACCTTACAGGCTATGTTGAGCGATTCGGCGCGCGCGCGCGAATAGCTGACCAGCACCGAACCGACCAGCGCAAGCCCGGTCAGCGCGACAAGCAACATCGAACGCTCCGCCGTATTGCTGGCGTAGAAGACCATGATGCCAACGTAAACCACTATATCGGAATAGCGGTCGAGCACCGAATCAAAGAACGCTCCGAACCGGGTGACGCGGCGGCGGCGCCGGGCCACCTGGCCGTCCAACATATCAAACAAAGCGGCGAATATCAATAACAAACCCGCCGCAACGAACTTCCCGTAGCCATACAGGAAAGCGCACCCTATGTTTATCAGCAATCCGATGAAGGTAATGGCATTCGGATTTATGCTGCTGCGCGCCAGCGCATGCACTATGGCGTCTAATATTCGTTTAAAACCTGCCCCGATGGCATCGCTGATCATTGTTGGCCTCCCGACTTCGGCCGATACACGCCACCGACGCGCTAATATTGCAAACGCCTGTGCCTGTTGTCAAGATGGAGCGGCGGCGTATTACTCTTCGGAGTCGTGGATGGTCCTGAGTTTCACTATCTCGAACCGGCGTTTGCCGGACGGCGTGACGATCTCGACCTCGTCGCCTTCGCTCCGTCCCATCAGCCCTTTTCCCACAGGAGATGTCGTCGATATCTTCCCCTTCCCTACGTCGGCATCTTCGGCCATGACGAGCTTATAGGTCACTTCGTCGCCGGCGTCCACATCGTAGAGCACTACGGTCGAGCCATAAGACACGCGGTCGGTAGGCAGCCGCGAAGTGTCTATCATGGAGAGGTCGGCCAATCGCTGGCGCAGATGGGCGATGCGCGCGCGCACGTAATCCTGCCGGTTGCGGGCCGCTTCGTACTCGGCATTCTCCGAAAGGTCGCCCATGGCGACGGCTTTCTTGAGTTCCTGCGGAATTTCAGTCCTCAATTCCGCCTCAAGCTGGCGCAACTCTTCCTGTATCTTCTGTTTGATTTCTTCTGACATAAGCTAATGCTGATTCGGTCCCTGTCATTCGTAAAGCAACGGTCTATCCACCACGACTTTGACGGAAACGGCTGACCGATAAAGTTTATATGGTCGGCCCTCAACTAACAAGCTTACTTGAGTGACAAGCTTACTTGAGGGCCGTCGCCTTGCTCTCGCCGCGCGGCGCAAGATAAACTTTTGCGCTATGGCGGCGACAGAAAATAGATCGCCTTGATTCCAACAGGCCGAGACGCTCGCCGCGCGGGAGGAGACAGCATTATGAAAAAAATTCTCATGGTTACGCTCGCGGTCATCCTTGCAGTGCCCTTCGCTTCGGGCCAGACGAAAAGTAAAAAGCCCGCGCGCAGTAGAAGCAATACATCCATCGCCGAACAGTCGCTCAAGAAACTGGAAGGCGAATGGTTCGAAGCATTGAAACAGCGCGACGTGGCGGCGCTCAACCGCTTGATGGCCGATGATTGCGTCACTACCGGCTACAACGGCGCGCCCGGCGGCAAAGCGCAAGTCATAGAAAGAATCCAGTCCGGAGATTTCACTCTCGATTCGATCACACCGGGCGAGGTGCGCATCTATGGCAGCACGGCCGTGATGACCGGCAACTCTAAATGGAAAGTCCCGTTCGAGGGAAGAGAAATCTTCCGGCAACTCCGCCACACCGCAGTGTGGGCGAACAAGCGGGGAAGATGGCAGATCGTATCCTGGCAGGAGACCTCCCTGCCGCTGCCGGTGATGCCCGAAGGCGGCGAGGTCACTACAGACTCGGGGCTGAAGTTCATCGATCTCGTCGCGGGCACAGGGCCAAGCCCTCAGCCGGGCCGGATGGTCACAGTAGATTACACGGGCACGCTCGAAGACGGAAAGAAGTTCGACAGTTCGCTCGATAGAGACGAGCCTTTCACTTTTCAAATAGGGATGGGCCGTGTGATAAAAGGATGGGATGAAGGCGTGATGACGATGAAGGTCGGCGGGAAGCGCAAGCTCATCATCCCCGCGCATCTCGGCTATGGAGCGAGAGGGGCCGGAAGAGGCGTCATACCTCCGAACGCCACTTTGATCTTCGAAGTGCATCTGCTCCGAGTGAAATGATCTGTTCCTGATCGCGCTGCACGAAGCGTTTCCGAGAAGTTCCTGTCATGGCCGGCGAAAACAGACACGAACACGAACACAAACACCGTCGTTCTTCAAACCCCGGAAGCAACCGGCGCAAGCTTATCTTCGTGCTTGCGCTCACCTTCACATACATGCTTGCAGAGGTCGCGGGCGGATTCATTACGAATTCGCTCGCATTGCTGTCGGATGCCGGTCACATGCTGACGGACGTGGCGGCGCTCGTGCTGGCGATGCTGGCTCTATGGTTTTCATCCCGGCCCGTGACTCTGCGAAAGACCTACGGCTATTACCGCATGGAGATACTTGCGGCGCTGGCAAACGGCGTGGCGCTCGTCGTCATATCGCTTGGGATATTTTACGAAGCTCTGCAACGCCTCAAAGAACCTGAAGCGGTTCGAGGGTTCGAGGTGATGCTGATAGCCATCGGGGGACTGGTTATCAACGGAGCGAGCGCCTGGGTTTTGCATTCGGCTTCCGAAGAAAACCTCAATATGAGGGGCGCTTTCCTGCACGTCATAAGCGATGCGCTCGGCTCGGTCGGCGCCATTGCTGCGGGGCTTGTGGTGTGGTTGTGGGAATGGACCCTGGCCGACCCCGTAATCAGCGTCTTTATGTGTTTGCTTATAATCTACGGCGCGTGGCAACTGATTCGTGAATCGGTGAACATTCTGCTCGAAGGGACGCCCTCTCACATAAACGTCCGCGCGGTCATTGAAGCCATGCAGGAGGTCAAGGGCGTCTCAAGCGTGCATGACCTTCATATATGGTCGATCAGTTCGGGCAACGAAGCGCTCTCGGCTCATGTCACCATCGAACAGGGCACGTCGCACAAAGCGGCACTCGAAGCCCTTCAGGCACGGCTCCGGTCGGGTTTCAACATAGGGCACCTCACCATTCAAGTGGAGTCGCCCGACGAAGCAGTGGTCGATAACGTCAAGCTGTATCAGATCAATCCGAGGGGCGAGACCCGCGAGCCGCGCGACAAGCCCCGGCGGTAAAGACTAGGCCGCCTTTTGCGCGAGAAGTAGAGCGACAGAAAGCGCGTGCTTGACAAAAAGTCCGCGCTCACGCCTGAGCGACTGACAAGGAGAAGGAGAAAATTTGCCGGATACGGATTCTGCATTCGAGTTTGATTTCGGTGAGCGGGCGCTTGCGGGCCGGGTCATTCTGGTCGCGGGCGCAACGGGCGGACTCGGAAGCGCCGCTGTCTTCGTGCTCGCGCGCGATGGCGCTACAGTGGTCGCCGGATATCGCAGCGACCGCAAACGGGCTGAAGCCTTGAAACAGGCTGTGGAAGCCGGTTGCGGCGCGACCCTGCTTATGGTCGAGGGAGATATTTCAGACCCCGCAGCGCGGTCGCGCTACGTCGAAGAGGCCGACTCCATAGGCGATGGGATTTACGGGATGGTCTGTTTTACGGGCGATCCGGCGCGCGTGAAGTTCGACGACCTTGAGGACGCGGACCTGCACGCTTCGATGCAAGAGAACTTCGTAGCGCCCGTGCTGTTGGCGCGCGAAGCGGCCCGGCGAATGAGAGCGCGAGCGATAGAAGGCGCTATAGTCTTCATCTCGACCATGCAGGCGGCGGCGGTCTTTGAATCGAGCGTAAATTACGCCGCGCCTAAGAAGGCGCTCATACATACGGCGCGCATAATGGCCAAACAATGGGGCGGTCCCTCCGGGATTCGCGTGAATGTCATAGCTCCGGGCGTAAACCGCGCAGGCATGGCGCTCAAGTCAATCGAATCGGGCAAGTACGATTTTTATATAGATCAAAAAATCATCCCGCGATTCGGACGGCCCGAAGACACGGCCCGCGTGGTGAGGTTGCTCCTTGAACCTGACAACTACATCACGGGCCAGGTGATAACGGTAGACGGCGGACTGACCTTGCGCCGCGACCGGGGTTGAATCGTGTGTCAGTAGCCCGACTGTAAAGGAGGGCTGGACAGGCAACCTCCAAACCCTCCCTTATGGTCGGGCTACTGACACGCGATGATGAGATCTATGTAAACAGGCTTGCCTGAGCACGCGCATAAGTCGCAAAATTATTTTCAGTGGAATGATTCACAATCGAACTCGAATGGAGACTCTTAATCGAATGTACACGAAGACACGGTTTCTCAATAGAATAACTCTCGCCTGTCTGATTCTCATAATCGCCGTCTCTTGCATAATCGCAAGCCAGTCGGACTCTAAAACGGCGCTGACTGCCGATGTGGAGGCGGCGCTTGCTCGCATCTCCGCCGATTCGCTTCGCGGTCATCTGTCTTTCATCGCCTCTGATTTGCTCGAAGGCCGCGACACGCCTTCGCCGGGTCTCGACATAGCTGCCGAGTACATAGCCGCGCAATTTCGCCGCGCGGGACTCGAACCCGCAGGCGACGAGGGTTTCTTCCAGACGGCCAATTGGGGGGTGTCTGAACGCGACGCGAAGGGTTTCGATTTAAAGTTCAAAGCCGCGCAGGAAACCATATCCATCGACAAAGACCGGGTGAGCGTTTCGATTGACAAGGCGTTGAATCTCTCGGGCACGCCGCTCTTCAAGATTGCTACAGAAGATGCTGCGGCGCTCGACGGGCTGAAACCTGAGCAGGTGGAAGGGAAAGCCGTTGTGACCGAGATGTCCGATCTCCGCCGTGCGAGTTCTGCGGGGCGGAGGGCCGGAAATCAATTCCTGTCGAAAATAAACTCGTTCAAACCCGCGCTCATCCTTTCGATAGATCGTTCAGGCGCTACGGGCAGCGGTCCCGGTCCCGTCCGTTTGATAGACCCGGAAAACCGCTCGGCGCGCGGGCCGCGTGCGAATTTTCCTCTCGTCACGGTCCACGACTCCCGCGCGGCGAAGATGTACGACGCGATGAAAGCCGGGCCGAGCGATGCAACCGTCTCCTTGCGATTGGATGCGCCGGCGGAAAAACCGATCAAACTGCGAAACGTCCTGGGCGTGCTGCGAGGCTCGGACCCTTCGCTGAAAGATACCTACATCCTGGTCACAGCTCACTATGACCACATAGGCAAGCGGCCGGGCGGCGAGGGGGATCAGATATTCAACGGCGCGAACGACGATGGCAGCGGCACGGTCTCGGTCATCGAACTCGCAACGGCCCTCGCCACTTTGAAAGAGCGTCCCAAAAGAAGCATTGTCTTTATGACAGTCTTCGGCGAAGAGAAAGGACTGCTCGGCTCGCGTTACTACGGACGCCATCCCGTCTTCCCCATAGAGAAGACCGTAGCCAATATAAACCTCGAACAGGTCGGTCGCACAGACAGCACCGAAGGGCCGCAGGTTGCCAACGCGACATTCACAGGCTTCGACTACTCGGACGTTCCCCTGATCTTCAAAGCGGCGGGTGAGATGACGGGCGTCACAGTCTATAAACACGAGCGAAACAGCGATGCTTTCTTCGGCCGCAGCGATAATCAGGCGCTGGCCGATCAGGGCGTGCCCGCGCATACATTGTGTGTGGCCTATGACTATCCCGATTATCACGGAGCCGGAGACCACTGGGACAAGATAGATTACTCGAATCTCGAACGTGTGAATCGGATGATAGCACTGGGGCTTGTGATGATAGCCAATAACACCGAGGAGCCTAAATGGAACGAAGAGCATCCGAGGGCCGCGCGCTATGTGAAGGCATGGAAAGAACAGCGCGGCAAGTGAGATGGGGTTTACAAGAAAAGCGATATGACGTCCCAGTTTTGACCATCATAGCAGGACCGGCTGTTACCAGCCGGTCCCCCTCAGAACCCTCGCGCTCAAAGACCAGGGCGACGCGTGTGAGCGATCGTTGTTTCCAGGATCATCGCCAGTAGTAGTGCCAGGTGTAGCCGAGATCGACACTCTTGCCGTCTTCGAGCCGGGTCTCCCAGCGGATGCGGCCCACTCCGTTGAAATGCCGCCACCAGTAAGGCCAGTTGTACCAGTACCACCATACGGGGTAATCGCCCGACGGAAGAAAGCGATGGTCTTCGAACACGTTGGCCTTCTCCATCTTCGCATCATTGTCGGCCGCGTCGACATTGCCGAGCACGTGGCGTGTGATTTCCAGACGAATGGCCTCGCCTCGGCGGTTTGTCAGGCGTATGGTCCCCGCCAGTTCCACGCGAGCGTAATCGTCATTCTGCCATCGGACGGCGTTCGGTATGCGGCGAGTCTCGGTGTCGGTCTTTGTGACCTGTATGTCTACGGCGTCGGTGAGAGAGAGATCGCAACTCCCGCCTACACCTGTGTAAGTCATAAGTCCCTGCGCCAGCACGCGGTCGCCGCGCACTACGAGGGCGGGCGCGGTCGTAAGCGGATATATGCTCTTGTTAGTCAGCCGAATTTTGTGTATGACCTTCGGCGCATTGAAGAGGCGCGCGAGTTCTGATTGCTGGCGAACGTCGAAGTTCCGTGTGATCTCGACAGGCGGCGCAAACGGAAGGTCGAGCGTGAATACGTCTTCGTACTTCAAAGGGTATTCGGCTATGGGAATGACCATGCGCTCGCCCTTCTTCAAGGTTATGTGCCTGACGGTAAAAACGAAGAGGTCTTCGCTCTTGGCCGATTCGGGCGTGTCGGGTCCAAGGTCCATCGTGGGCGGACGCTCGACGGGTGCGCGGTTTTCGACCTGGCTCGCGGTCTGAGTCATTATGGCGTTCGAGAAGGCGTAAGCCGTCCGCTCGTTCTGCCTGAAGTGTTGAGAGAGTTGCGCTACGGATTGCTGCAAGGAGATCGGATCGACCGTCTCTTTGAAGGCGAAGGTCGGAACGCCTATCACGAGGTTGGCCGTTACGTCTTCAAGGTCGGTCAACTCGTTTAGGAGCGTCGCCTGGAGCTTGACCATAGCGTTGCCGCTGCCGTCGATGGTGATCTTATAGCCGGGAATCCAGCGCACCCCTCTTTGCAGATAGACCATGCCGATATCGGCCGTCTTTTCGGGATTGCTTCGGCCCCAATCGAGTTTTAACATAAGGCGGTTGCGTATCTCTTCGCTCGTCCATCGGGCATTGGGCGAACTCAAAAAAGTCACATCCTGAATGCGGCCGAGCGGGACCACTTTTGTGCCGTCTGCGGTCTTGACCAGTATGACATCCCCTTTTTGCGAGGGTTTCAAGCCCGAGCCGACAACCCCGTTGGTCTCCGATTCGTCAGGCACGCGCGACGGTATCCCGAGAATCGTGGCTGAATAACTGGGACCGTTCTGTTCGGTAATGATGGCCTGCGAGCCGGTGTTGGCTTCCAACAGTTCGCGAAGGTTGAGCGCCGTGCGTTCCACGTTCACGCGATGCTGACCCGCCAATACGGACGTGAGCTTGACGTTCTTGTTCGACGAATAGGGCCAGAAGGTGCCTATAACGGGTGACGGCAAATAATCCATCAACACGTTGCCCGAATCGTCTGTATGCATAGCGCCCTCGTGGAGGACGAACACATGGCCGTCTTTGAAGACTGTTATTTCTTTGACGGGCATCTGCGCAGGCGCGGCAGGCAATGCGGCCGGGCGCGTGGCTGCTATCGAATTCACAATCGTGAGGGCGGCGATAGCTGTGAGGATGAGCGGTTTTTTCATAACGGTTTCCTTTCCGGGCGGATTGCGATAGTTCGAACGCACCGGCTGATGATGAATGAGCGTCGTGGGAGCACGGACTTGCGATAAGATTACCACATAATCGAACGCCTGCCATACGGTTTTGTTCCGGGCCGCGCATGTCAGAGCCGGGCACGTTCGGCCGTCAAAGGCGGTCGAAAAGTCAGTACCCCGACCGTAAGGGAGCGGGTTCGAATATGAAAGATTCGCAATAACCTATAGAATGGTTCGAGCATGGAGACACAAAAGGAAAGACTCTTTTCCTCAATTCGCTTGAAATACATTTTTGAAAGGAGCCGTATATGTTCCCACGCAAGACAATCGTGTTAGGCGCTCTCGCAGTGATTTTCGCCATCGTTGTTTCTCTGGTGGTCTACGCAAACATTCAATATGCCCAGGAAGGCACAGCGAAGGTAGTAACGAAATGGGGATCGATCCAGCGGGTCTATATGCCTGCTGACGGATGGTTCACGACGATCTCGCCCGGCTGGGATTCCTATGAAGTCAACTTGAGATCGTTTACCGAAACGACCACTCCACGAGTCACATCCAAGGACAATGCCGCGCTTCAAGTCCCCATAAGCGTCACCGCAGCCACTTCGACCGATAAGATAACGGAGTATGTTCGCAAGTTCAGCTTCAGCGAAGACGAACGTCACAAACGGCGCAACGAAATTCTTCATGGCCTCGTGCAGACCGAAACGCGCAATGCTTTCGCCGAGTATGGCGCTTATGAGATATACGCCAATCAGGAGGCCATACAGAAGCGCATAGTCGATACGCTGCGCCCGCAATTGACCAACCAGTTGTTTCTCACGCTTGAGAGCGTGCAGATAGGAAACCCGGATTTCCTGGACGACCGCATCGAACAGGCTGCGTCGGCCGTTGTGGCGAACGAAAAGCAGAAGCAGGCCGAAGAGGCGCGGCTGGCCGCCGCAGAAGTGGCCGCCAAGACCAAACAGATCGAAGCTCTGACCTTCGCAAATCCGGCCCTGCTCGACATCAAGAAACTGGAACTGCAACTCGAAATCGAACGCGCCCGCGCCGAAGGCATCAAAGGGCATCAGGGGGCGCTCACTATACTCTATGAGGGCGGAAGAGG
>JAKEHD010000376.1 GCA_022615215.1 Blastocatellia bacterium | reverse complement strand
GCGAGATCGTCGCTCATCGATGATGAGTCGTCGCCCGATTCGCCCGGCACTACTTCTTCGAGAATGGGATTTGTGACAAGCTCGGTTGTGACCATATCGGCCAGTTCGAGTTTCGTCATGGCGAGCAACTCGATGCGTTGCCGCATCTGCGGCGTCAGGACCAACCGCTGTGAAAGACTGGTTTGAAGATGTGGCTTGACCGACATAATTCTAAAAATCGTCCGTCGTCCGTCGTCCGTAGCGCATTGCGTCATTGTCAGTCTTCATTATGGACCGCAAACAACGACCGACCGACTACGGACAATGGACGAACTACATTCTGAAATTCTCCCCGAGATAAACTCGTTTTACTTCTTCATCGCGCGTCAACTCTTCGGGAGTCCCCGCGCGGAATATCCTTCCCTCGTTTATTATATACGCTCTGTCCGTAATGGCCAGAGTCTCTCGCACATTATGATCGGTTATCAGCACCCCGATGCCGCGCGCGCGCAGCTTCTGCTGAATCCGTTGTATATCAATCACCGCTATCGGGTCAATGCCCGCGAAAGGCTCATCGAGCAAAATGAATCGCGGCTCGATCACCAGGCATCGCGCGATTTCGGTGCGCCGGCGCTCGCCGCCCGACAGTTGATACGCCCTCGTGTGGCGCACGTAAGCGATGTCGAGTTCGTCGAGCAGCAATTCGAGCCGATGCTCCCGCTCGCTTTTCGTAAGCGGCAGCGTCTCAAGCACCAGGAGTATATTCTCCTCGACCGTCAGCTTGCGAAAGACCGAAGCCTCCTGTGGAAGATAGCTTATACCGTTGCGCGCGCGCAAATACATGGGCAGGCGCGATATATCCTTTCGGTCGAGAAATATTTTACCCCTGTCGGGCCGCTCAAGCCCCACTATCATGTAAAAGATAGTCGTCTTGCCCGCGCCGTTGGGGCCGAGAATGCCGACTATCTCGCCCTGACGTATCTCAAGCGATACGTCGTTGACCACAACGCGCTTGCGATAAGACTTCCTGAGTCCTTCAACGCCGAGCACGCTCGCTTGTTGTAGGGGGGCTTCGCCAAACTCTGGCTGAGACTGCCTGGCGCTATCGGCTGAGGATTCGATCACGGACACATCTTCCATAAAATCGTACTACCGCATTTCTAATGTTTTTTTGTCAAGCGATGAGTCGATCGAACGCGCCCCGCACCTTGTTGATTGTCGGCGGCAATCTTATCATCGCGACTATGGAAAGTCAATCGAGCGCCCATGACGGTCCCGTGCTCGGATGACACTACCTGCGCGCTCTCGCCGGTCAGGACCGCAAGCCCGTCTTCAGCATTATAAGCGAGGCGGTCGCCCGTCCCCCGACGGTTCGGCTGTGTGAGCACCACTTTGCCTTCAGCCGTCATGCGCTCCACTTCACTGGTCTCTTTTTTAAGATAAGCATCGATGGCCGAAGCTTCGATTTTATCCGTGCCCTGTCGCACCTGTGCTCCGCCCTCATAATGGATCAGCCTCTCTTTATCCGAGTAGGTCATTCGCTCGGCCGATGCAAAACCGGGGACGACCTCGCGCTGACCGGGCGAGGTCGCGCGCTTGAGCGTGTAGAGAGCGCTTTCGACATTGCCTGTGGCGACCATGCGCTTCTCCTCCCTGTAGAGTTCTATGCGGTCGGCCTTTATGAAATTATCGTCCTGCCATCCGCGCGCATTGATGGTATAAACCGCTATGCCTTCCTTGTTGCGCGCCTCGACCCGCTCGGAGGTGATGAAGACCGGCGACTTCGAATTATCGAACGGAGTCGCGTCGCCCGTGGACTCGGGGTTGTAATAGGTCGTGCGCACATCGCCGCGCCCGTGCGTCAGGTCGTTCTTATGGTCGTAGTCGATCTCATCGGCCTGCAAGCGCGACTTCGCATCCCATGCCACGGGGCGTTTGCCTCGCAATCGGAGCAGTTCTTTTCGCCCGTCGTAGGCGGCGCGTTCAGCGAGCGCATTGCGGTCGCCTTCGTTATATTTGAAATCGCCTTGCTGAGTTATCAGGTCGAGGTCTTGAGAATCCTCTGCAAACTCGGCCGCAAGCTCTCGGCTCGTGGTCGTGCGCACGGGATGATCGTCCTTGACGGTCGGCTCGATTTCGACCTTCACCCCGCCCGTCGCATTGAATGATTTCAGGCGATTGCCTTCTTCGTAGAAATCGCCTCGTATAAGAGGCGCGCTTATGGTCTTTTTGTCAGCGCCCTGCGCGGCGCGAACAGGAGTGACGGTCATAATAGCGTTATCTGTGGCTTCGGCCGTTTTTATGTTTCGACCGTCGGGGAAGAACTGCATGGAAATCGTGTCGGCCGCAAGCTCTCGGCGGGCCGGGTTGTCTTGTTCATTGGCAGGCGCAGGCGCGTCTATGAAAAGAGAAGCCCCGCCCTGACCTTTGATCGTATCGGGGGCGTTGCCTTGCGGTCCTTCGACGAATGTGGCTTCTATGGTTTGAGCGCGGGCCTCTCTGAGCGGCTCAGGTCCGAGCGAGCGAACGCGCGCGCCGCCGGAGGCTGTGGCGCGGGACAGGCTGTTTCCGCCCTCGAAGAAAAAATCCATGTCGCTCGAATGTATCTCGGCCCGGTCGCCCTGTTTCAGATAAGCGTTCGAGCGCGCTTCTATACGCTCGATGCGGTCATCCGTATCGAGGTGTCCGAGCATTCGAGAGGCGCGCATCTCGTCCGCGCCCTGATTTATGATCACGCCGCCCTCGAAGGTGACGCGATGCTCTATCTTTTCGAGCAGCGCGGATGCGGCGCGTATGCGAGTGGGCTTGCTCCCGGCGATTTTATCGGAGCTTGACCCGGATTTGCCGTCCGATTTTCGAGCGGCCCTGCGTGCCCGCTTGCGTGCTTTGCGCGCCGCTTTATCTTCTGAAGCCTTGTTGCTTTTTTTCCGGTCGGCTTTATCGCTTGCGGGAGATTTATCGCCGTCCGCCCCGGCTTCGGGTTTGATAGTCACGTCGACATCTTTGAGCAGGTGTACGCGCTCGTCTGTCGCTTCCACTATGGCTCCGGTCGAACGGCCCGCAAAGGTTTCGCCTTCGAACTCGACAGGCTCTTTGGTATCGATGATGTTCTTCGCCTGATCGTAATGAAGATAAGAAGTCTTGATCTTCAGGCCATTGGCAGTTTCGACGACGACGTTCGAGATGAACTCGACATCGAGTTTGTTGAGGTCGGACGGATCGCTGACATGAGCGCGGTCTGCCGTAACGATGTCCTTTTGCTCGCCTTCAGCGCCGGAGGATTCGAGCCTGACCTGTTCGAGTTCGTGAGTTCCGTCCTGATAGGTACGATCTACGCCCGCAGTCAACACGAAGCGCACGCGCCCGCCGACCTCGTGCGCGTAGCGAGTGTTGTTGAAGACGGCGACCACTCGCCCCTGAAGTTTGGGCGTTTCCGGGCCGACATCGGTTAGGGTGTCGCGCACCTTGAGGTAGATCACCAGAGCGACCGCTATTGAAACAAACAGCGCGAGGACCGCGAGCTTACCGGCAGATAGCAACTTGACTCTATACATAAGATTGAAAAACGCCGCCGCGAAATCTTTCTATCGGTACGACTGCGTTCAAGTAAGATTCTTACATGCCGGGCGAGCGGGTGTCGAATTGAAATGGGAGCGTTTAAGAGCGAGTCATGTATGGGCGGGCGTCTCTGCCCGCCCCTCATTGGCTTTTCAGGAATCAGGGGCGGCCACAGAGGGCCGCCCGTACATGCAATCAACTCCGCCAATGCAAAGTCACCGGATCAGGAATGGGATGCTCCATAGGCTCGCCCGTGCGAAGGGAATCGAGATAGGCCGCCTTCAATTGAAAGTACCAGCGTGCGGGCCGGTCGGCATCGTCGATCAACATCAGCGAGGGATTGTGCTTGAGTCCGACCGCCTGCTTAATCATGGTCTGCTGGTCCTGACCGAGGAACTTTCGAGCGAAGAGTCGAAATACGCTGACCACGAAAGGCATGCGAGGAAAGATGTTCCAGGCGGCGCAAAAGTCTATGCGGCAGTGATCGTTCTTTACAGGCGTCACCACCGCGCGGCTCGAAAACCAGTAAGGGCCGCAGTGTATCTCTTCAAGTCGCATGTTCGGAAGGATGAATTCTATCGTACTCGTGATGGGCTGGCCGTAAACCCTGAGCAGTTTATAAGGCGCGCTGTTTGCCGAAGGCGCGTGCGCGCGTATGCGAAACCCGCCCGGTATAGGCTCGAACACCTTCTCTTTTTCGTGTATGCTGCGGCGGCTCCTCCACCACCAGGATCTATGAACGAAAGGCCCGTGCGCGGGGTCCATAAGCCCTATGACTCCGTGATCGACGCTGCAAGGCAACTCGGCCGACAGATGCGTGAGGCGATAGCGCGGGCTGAACACAGGCAATCGCGGAGCGGGCGGCGCTTCTCTGGCGCGCAAGTTCGAAGCGGGCATATAGACCCAGACGTAGCCGTCCTGCTCTTCGCAGGGGAAGCTGTCTGCGAAGATGCGCTCGACTTTGAGTTTCGACGCGGCCGCAAGCGATGGTATCTCTCGGCACTGACCTGTCGCAGAGTCGAACCGCCAGCCGTGATAGCAGCATTCAATTTGTCGGCCGTCGAAGTGGCCGAACGAAAGCGGTATCCCGCGATGCGGGCAACTGTCGCGCATGGCGAACGGGCGGCCTTCGAGGTCTCGGCCTACGACGAGCGGCACGCCGAGCAGCATCGCCGTTTTCAGGTTGTTGCCCTTGACCTCTGAACTGCGAAGAGCGATGTACCAGAAGTCCCTGAGCATCTCGCCGCCGGGAGTCTCCGAGACGGCTGCATCGTCTGCTGCCCGTTGTCCGGTAATCTTAAGATTGCTGTCCGTTGTCCGTTGCATTGTGAATCATCGAACCGAGCAAGCAATATATCACCGCTTTGCCGCTCGCTAAAAGTCAGGGCGGCGAGTGGGTTCATCCTGAGATTTTGAGATCGCGCAGCGTGATCTGCGGTTGAGTGACATTGTTGTAGGTGTTTTCTGAAAGGGTGAAAGCGAGGCTCACTCGGTCTCCGGGGAATATATCGCCTGCGCGTTCGCCCTCTCCCCACCACAGGCAATCTATCCAGCGATTGTCCTGCATGACGCGCAATTTCAGGTGTTTGTCCTTGAGCACACGCGGAGCGGCGACGACCTGTGCATCGTGCGTTTCAAATATCGGCTGAGGATTGCCCGGCCCGAAAGGCTCAAGCTGCGCGATCTCCGCTATCCGGTCGAGCGTCGCAAGTTTTAGTGGAAGCCTGTATTCGGTTTCGAGAATCGGGATCAAGTCCTCGTCCGTGAGAACCCCGCGCGCATATTCATTTAGCCGTCGCCTCAACTCATCGACGCGGTCGGCCCGTATCACCATCCCCGCCGCATGCGAGTGCCCGCCGAAACGCTCGAATAGATCGGAGCACACCGTAAGCCCGTCGAGCAGATGGAACGCTTCGATAGACCTCCCGCTGCCGTGCCCCAGGCCGTCTTCTATGGAGAGTATTATGGTCGGGCGGTAGAGGCGTTCGACCACCCTTGAGGCGACTATACCTATGACGCCGCGATGCCAGCCTTCGCCCGCTATCACGACGACGTGCGACGAGCTTATTTCAGGGTTGCGTTCTATCTCTTCGAGCACGCGCGCGAGGATATCTGCTTCGACTTCCTGCCGGGCCGCGTTCTGATCGTTCATCTCAATAGCCATGCGCAAGGCAGTCTCAGGGTCGGGCGCGTCGAAGAGATTGACCGCTGCGCTCGCACCGGCCATTCTCCCGACGGCGTTTATTCGCGGCCCTATACGAAAGCCCACATCGAGGCATGATATTGGCCTGCCCGTAAGACCTGCGACTTCGATCAATGCGCGCAGGCCGAAGTTATTGGGCCGCATAAGGCCCTTCAATCCGTGTTTGGCTATTATGCGATTTTCGCCCACGAGCGGAACGATATCTGCTATCGTGCCGATGGCGGCGATCTTTATGAACGATTCGACGAGGCGCTCCTGCGCGGTTTCGTCGAGCAATGCCTGCACTAACTTGAAGGCCACGCCGACGCCCGCGAGGTTCTTGTTCGGGTAAGAGCAATCGGGTCGTTTGGGATTGAGCACGGCATTGGCGCGCGGCAACTCCTCGGAGGGCAAATGATGGTCAGTGATGATTATGTCCAGCCCAAGCGAGCGAGCGTGCTCGACCACCGCGTGTGCGCGAATCCCCGTGTCCACACTTATGATGAGGCTGTAGCCCTCACGTTTAGCCATATCCATCGCGTCTTCGCGCAGGCCATAGCCGTCTTTCAACCGTTCGGGGATGTAATAAGAGACGTCGGCTCCTATCAACGAAAGCGCCTTTTTCAGAATGACCGTCGAAGTAGTACCGTCAACGTCGTAGTCGCCGTAGATCAGAATCTTTTCTTTTCGTTCAATGGCTCGCATTATAGAGGCGACCGCGCTCTTCATATCGGCCATCTGAAAGGGGTCGTGGAGGTCTGAGATACTGGGACTCAGAAATTTATAAGCCTCTTCGGGTTCAGAGATGCCGCGATTGACGAGCAAGGTCGCAGTGACATCCGATATGTGCATCTCGCGCGCAAGCCTCGCTACGCGCGTTGCGTCGCACTGAACCTGTACCCATCGTCTTTTACGGTGATTGAAAGGCATCCGTTATAATGAAGCACTCCCTCACGGTCGTGCTACTGATTCCGCGCGGCGATCCTGAGTGATACAGCGTTTTTGAAAACCGCTGTAGACCTGAAACCAAACTATAAGAGTAAAAACCGGGTATGGCAATGAGTCTTTTGAAGGGAATCGGTCAGTCGGACAGAATATCGGCGATTACTCCCGGTTTGATCTTTTCTCTCTTGCTGGGTATACGACTCAGGAAAACGTAATATTCCGGTTGAGCCTTCCACGGAAGCGCAGTATCATCCCTTTGTGATACGTCGATTTTATGTTCACAATTTCCGGTGCCTGGAAGGCTTCGAGTTGCCAATCTCAGGTCACTCGTCTGTTTTGCTAATTGGAAAAAACGGTTCGGGTAAGACATCGGTTGGGTTATCGCTTGAAATTTTACAGAGCATCGCCCGAGGTACGAACCGAGTAGGCGAACTTGTAAAATCTAAAGATTTCACTCGCGGGCGTGTAGATTTGCCTATGCGATTTGAAATCGAGGTTGAGTTGGATGAAAAGATATACAAGTATGCTATCGCTTTTGAATTTCCTCATGGGTTCAAAGAACCGCGTGTACTTGAAGAAAAGCTTGAAGCCGGCGGCACCCCAATTTATACGCGAGAAGGAGCACAAGTATATCTTGCAAAAACAAGCGGCGAAGGAGAGGCAAAATTTCTTATCGACTGGCACTTGGCGGCTTTGCCAATAGTCCAGGAACAATCTACAAATGACCCTCTGTTCATTTTCAAGCGGTGGCTCGCTCGTATGCTCATACTTCAGCCGATACCAAGCTTGATTTCAGGGGACTCCGAACAAGAGACTTTGTATCCGAAACGTGATGTTACCAATTTTGGCGCGTGGTTTTCGGGTCTACTGGCTGACGTGCCAGCCGCTTATACCAAGATCGAGAAGTTTCTCAAGCCGTTGATGCCCGACCTGATGGACATTCAGAATCCGAACAGAGGCAAAGATGCTCGAAGCCTTGAGGTCCAATTTTCCAACAACCAGGGAAGCATAAGACTTGATTTTGAAGATCTGTCGGACGGCGAGAAGTGTTTCATGATATGCGCTCTTGTGCTTGCCGCAAAAGATGCTTACGGCCCGGTGGTTTGTTTCTGGGATGAACCGGACAATTATCTTGCGCCGGACGAGGTCGGGCACTTCGTGGTTGCTCTTCGCAAAGCGTTTCAATCCGGCGGGCAGTTCATCGCTACCTCGCACAATCCCGAAGCTATCCGCCGTTTTTCCGAAGAGAATACACTCTATCTATACCGTAGGAGCCACCTTGAACACACGCTCGTCCGTCCGCTCAACGAAATCCAAGTCAGCGGGGATCCTATCAGCGCGCTTATTCGTGGTGATTTAGAACCATGAGCGTCAACAAGAATCTGCCACATGTCTTTGTGCTTCCCGAAGATGCTGCCAATCGCCAATTGGCAGAAGGCTTTCGTCTGGAAGTCGACTCGACTCGGTATCGGCAGATGGATGTGCTTGAGGTAGCGAGGGGTTGGCATCAGGTACTGCATCTTTTCAAGTCAGACCATGTCGCTGAAATGTATCGTTATTCGCAACGATTTATGGTTTTGCTGATCGATTTCGATGGTCAACAAGATAGACTGAATACTGCGAAGGCTACCATTCCTGATGATTTGACTGACAGGGTATTTATTCTCGGCGTCTGGAAAGAACCCGAAGACCTCAAGAGGGCAAAGCTCGGCTCTTATGAAACCATCGGTTCGAGATTGGCTCAGGACTGTCGCGACGACGAGTACACGACCTGGGAGCATGACCTTCTTAGACATAACAAAGACGAGCTTGATCGTTTACGCGAGCACGTTCGCCCGATCTTGTTCCAGACGGCTTGAAGGTAGAGAAGCGCCGTGTGTCAGTAGCCCGACCGTGAGGGAGGGCCTGGCAACTGCCAGACCAGCCCTCCTTGACAGTCGGGCTACTGACACGTGTTAGAACCGCGAAACTATCCAAAGGCAACCGGCGATGGCTACTATATCCTCGACCAGGGCCACGTAGATGTCTGGCTTACTGAGTGCTTTTACGAGCCGCGTGCGCGCCTGATAGCCTGCGAAACAGCCTACAACGCCGCCCAATGCGCCGAGCAGAGCGCCGGGCAGAGCTTCCTGCCCTCCGCCTGTGGCAATGCACGCGCCTGTTACTGCGCCTGTCACTATGCGAGCGATCAGACCCAGAGGCGACGTGCGGTTCGGAGTCTTGGGTAGCTTGTCGGCCACTAGCTCTCCGACTGCGATAACAGTGAGTATCACGACCGAAGGAAGTGAGCCGATGAGAGAGAGCGGATGTTGAAGTTTCAGCCAGCCCAGGTACACAGCCCACGAAGTCACGGCGGGCGTCACAATCGAGCGTAGCCCCGCAAAGAGTCCTATCAGAAAAGCGAATAGAAGCGTCATCATCCGTTAGCCCTTTCATCCTTCGATTTTCAGCCGACCGACCTCGCCGTCCCCCATGCCGACAGGTGCCGCATGATCTCGCGACGGCCTGTCGCAGCACTATAACTCTTTTCTCTTTCCCAGGCTACTTTGCATCGGCCCTGCATCATTCCTAAAACAGATTCAGCTTCTCACAGGGCTGTGATATACTGGCGTCCCATTTGACATACGACTTATAGTCTCAGGACCGAGAGAGTTTCAAAGAACCTGCCGATTGAAAATGGAGGGCATAAGGATATGGCACAGACGATAAAGACAGAAAAAATGCGAATGACGCGCGGCAAATTCCGGGGCATCCAGGCGGTCGCCGATGATCGCGGGATAATCTCAGCCGCAGCCATGGACCAGCGCGGCTCGCTTAAAAAAGCCATAGGAAAAGCGAAGGGCGGCGAGGCTTCGGACGCCGAACTCACAGAGTTCAAGGTTATAGGGACGCGCCTGCTCACGCCTTATGCTTCGGCCATACTGATGGACCCGGAGTACGGGCTTGATGCGGTGAAGGCGAAAGCTCCGAATGCGGGCGTGTTGCTGGCTTATGAGAAGACTGGCTACGACGCAAACACTCGCGGACGACTGCCCGACCTCCTGCCCAACTGGTCTGTTGCGCGATTGATGGCCGCAGGGGCCGATGCCATCAAGATTCTTCTCTATTACAACCCCGACGACCCGCCTGAAATCAACGACATCAAACACGCATTCATCGAACGAGTGGGAGCCGAATGCACGGCATACGACGTGCCATTCTTCCTTGAGCCGATCTGTTACAGCGAAGAGATTCCCGACGACAAGAGCCTGGAATTCGCGCGCATCAAACCCGATCTCGTGATTCGCTATATGACGGAGTTTTCCAAGCCTCAGTACGGCGTAGACATTCTCAAGGTAGAGGTGCCGGTCAATATCAAGTACGTCGAAGGCTCGCCCGCTTTTGCGGGTACTGCTGCTTACACCGAAGAAGAGGCCAAAGAGTTGTTCCGCAAGGCTGCGGCCGTTGCAGGCAAACCCTTCATATACCTGTCTGCGGGCGTGACCGACGAGGTCTTCAGAGCGACGTTGGAATTGGCTGCCGATGCAGGCGTGGGATTTTCGGGCGTGTTATGCGGTCGCGCGACCTGGCAGGACGCCATTCCCGTCTACGGACAGGGCGGCGCGGCGGCGCTCGAAGAATGGCTCCGGGACCGGGGCCGTAAGAATGTCGAAGCGCTGAACGAAGTTCTGCACAGAGGGGCGAAGCCCTGGTACGACTTCTACGGCGGACTCGACAACATCGAGATCGTAGACGGCCTTGAGCCGCTCGCGCCGAGCAGTTGAGGGCGAACGCTCATTCGAGGTTTCAGCTTCGAGATTGCAGAGCTTCGCTCAGGGCCGGCGTCTCTCTCTGTCAGGTTTTCTGTTCGGGGGGCGAAGCGGTTTATCTCCTTCGCGTGCAGGTTTGTCTTCTTCGCCGGTCGCCCTTCTGGGCCGCGTTGCGGGTTGATCGGGCTGGTCTGAGGCGGGCGGTTCAAGAGGGTCTTCTTCCCCTTCGGCGCACTCTTCTTCCGGCTCTGTGCCTTCGATGAAATACTCCGTCTTGCGGTCGGGGCAAGCTTCGGTCGCAAGCTTTCCTGTGAAGGGATCGATCTCGACGCTTACCACTCCATCAGGCTTTGGAAAAGCGCTGCCACCAAGATCGGGCTTGAGAGCCAGCGCCTGTTTCATAAAAGCGGTCCATATAGGCAGCGCAGACTTTGAGCCTTCAAGACCGAGTTCCGAATTATCATCAAAGCCCACATACACGACGCAGACGAGGTTAGGCGTGTAGCCTGCGAACCATCCGTCGCGCGAGGTGCCTGTCTTGCCCGCCGCCGTTGCAGTAAATCCCATTCGCCGCGCGCCCGCTGCCGTGCCCCTGTTCATAACGTCCTGCATGATGTTCGTCATCAGCCAGCTTATTTCGGGCTTGAGAGCGGTCTTTGTCGCGGAGGCGGGTTCGTTTATGCTGACCCCGTCGGAGTTCGTCAGCCGTTTTATGGGGACAGGCTCGGCCAGTTTGCCTCCGTTTGCAAATGCCGTATAAGCTGAAGCCATCTCCAGCGGCGTGGCTTCGGCCGTGCCGAGCGCGAGGGCAGGGAAGGAGCGTGTGCGCGGCAGCCCTAGCTTTTCGGCCATCCGCGCCACTTTCGAATACCCGACCTTTTCCGCTATGCGCACGGTCACCACGTTCAACGAATGCACGAGTCCTTCGCGGAGGGTGACCTCCCTGTGCGAATATTTTTTGCCATAGTTTTCGGGCGCGTAGGTCTGCCCCGCGCCGTAGAGGAAAGTCTCCGGCTCGTCCAGAAACAGCGAAGCCGGAGTTATAAGGTCTTCTCTCGACCCCTCGTCGTAAGCTGTGTTGAGCGCCGTCGCATAGACTATGGGCTTGAAGACCGAGCCGGGCTGGCGATTCGCTTCCGTCGCGCGATTTAACTGGCTCTTGCCATAATCGCGGCCTCCAACCATGGCGAGTATTTCGCCCGTCTTCGAGTTCAGCGCGACGAGCGCGGCCTGGAGCGTGCCCGGCGGGATAGGATTCTTCTTTCGTTTGGCGTAGATTTTATCAAGTTGGGCGAGCGTATCGTTTACGGCAAGGTCTGCCGCCCGCTGAAGGTCCATATCTATCGTTGTGTATATGCGATAAGACTGGCGGGCAATATCTTCGGAAGCAAGCGCGGCGGGTATCTGTTTTTGCAGGTAATCGACGAAGTAAGGCGCGGTCGAGTTGATGGAACTGTTTTTAGGGGCGATCTTCAGGTCCGTAGCCTTCGCCTGCTCGGCCACTTCGCGCGTGATGGTTCCGGTTTCGGCCATGGAATCCAAAACCTGATTGCGCCGCGCCTTTGCGCGTTCCGGGTCTCGGTAAGGCGAATAGAGGCTCGGCCCGCGAATTATCCCTGCGAGAAATGCGCTTTCGGGCAGCGTGAGATTCACCACGTCCTTTTTGAAATAGGCCGAGGCCGCTTCGCCCACGCCGTTGATCGAGAAGTTTCCGGCCTGGCCCATGTAGATTTCATTGCAGTAGAGTTGAAATATCTCTTCTTTCGAGAGCTTGTTTTCGAGCACTACAGCCATCATCATCTCTTGCGTCTTGCGCTCCCAGGTGCGCTCAGGGGTGAGGAAGAAGTTCTTGACCAACTGCTGAGTGATCGATGAGCCGCCCTGTTGGAGTTCTCCTTCTTCAACATCCCGCCACACGGCGCGAAAGATGCCGCGAAAGTTTATGCCCGAATGCTCGAAGAACTGCCGGTCCTCTATCGCGAGGACTGCGTTTATGTAATCTTTGGGCAGGTCTTTATAGGAGACGAGTTTTTGCCGCCTCTCGCCCGATAGCGAGGTGAGCATTTCGGGTTCGATCATGGCGCTATCGAGACTGCGGCCCGTACTGTTGTCGATGATTTTGGTTATCCCCTTGCCTTTTGAGCCGAACGTCACGGTTATGTTAGGGAACTGTCGCGCGCTGTTGATTATGGCGTTGTCGCTCGTGTCGATCTCTATCGAATTGCCTTTGATCTCGTAACGCCCGCGCTTTTGATCGGCCTGTTTCGAGGATTCGACGTAGCCTATGCGGTCGAGATAATCCTTGAGCGAGGCGAGCGCGAGATCCTGTTTTGTGCTGATCGAACGCGGCGCGGCGAATATGCCGGTCGTGCGCACGAGAACATCTCCGTTCAGCCGCGCGTCGATCATCCTGGAGTATTTGAAGTAGAAGTATGCGAATACGGAGAAGAATATAAGCGTGAGAATGCCGAGGACTGCGAGCTTTCCTGGAGAGAAGATGCGGCGAAGCAGGCTCTCTCGTTGCTTTTTCCTCTTGATGACCCGTGTTTTAGGTTTTCTTGTAACAGTTACCAAAGCTCTATGGACCCGTGTTCCTTTCAACTGCTAAGGGCGGTTAGATTCCCGCTCGCTCGATTTGGTTCGCCTAAGAAATCGAGCCATCAACCGCCGTGAAAGCCAGTTGAAACTCTAGCACTCGGAAGGGGATGAAAACAAGAGAGGGGCTTGCCTTACTGAGGAAATATGGATGTCTGAGAATTACCTTGCCGTCCTCGGCAATGTTGCCGATAATGATGAAGGACATATCGAATTCTATATGCTATGGATGAAAGAGGAAGCCCGATATTTTTGTCGATAATTGCGGTAATCGATTCGAGATATCGCGCGGGGTCAGGAAAGGGGGCCATTTATGATGAAGCGCAAGGATGAAAATGAAGAAAGAGCCGGATTGCCTGTGATTGCTGAGATCGCAAAATTGGACCGCGAGATGGCTGAATATCTGATCGAAGAATTGGAAAAGCCAAAAAACGGCGCATATCAGGGATTGATCGTTCCCGCCCGAATCCCGACGACTATCGGTGAGCAATATAGCCCGGTCGTTACCTCTCGTGTAGTTAAATTTGGGTAAGCTACCCTTCCACATTGAGATAAGTTCGCGCCGTTTCAAACAATTTCACTCTATGGGGCGAAGCCTTGATCCATAGGTCCGATCTCATGAAAAGCTCCCATACTGATTTCCACAGTTCTGAATTTTTGTCTTCGTGACAGATATTCAGCCCTTTCTGTTTTGCTTGCTCCCAATTGATGAACCTGCCATGAGATAAAGTAAGATTGGGATCGGAAAAATATCGAACCGCTTCATCTATCTCTGAATCCGGGCGAGGGTTCATCATGAAGTCTCGGAGCCACTTTCTTGCTATGTCGTCTGCTAACTTGATAGCTCGTTCGCACTCTCGGACAAAAGGGCCATCAACCTTTTTTAACATTTCCACATAACCGTGAGGCGGTGTATTTGCAGCCAAGGCGTCATGTATTTTCCGTAAAAGATCATCTCGCTCTTCTACAAACGAATGGGCCGCGCGTATTGCCCGTCCCGCTGGAGTATTAATGACGATCTGTGGATCGATAGGCCCGAGTTCGGAGCTATCACTCATAACTATGCAATCAGACCCGAGAGCTATAATGGTGGCGGCGCTCTTCGCGTATGAAGGAACGATCACGCGGAAATCATCATTCGAATAGGCTCTACAAACCACGATGATTTTCTCCGCCGCTTCTGCGATTCCACCGGAACTGTGAATCAATAGATCGAGTCCCTGAGAGTAGTCGCCGCCTTGCAGTGAGCTTTCAATATGAAGGGAATCATCCAGATCGATGAGTGAAGCGGGATGTTGAGTGGATGACACGTAGGTCAAAAGTGAGCGGTTTGTGATGGCCTCTATCTGTTTGATTAGCTCTTGCCGTTTGACCGGCGCATTTTGAATCTCATTTATGATTTTGAAAAATGCAGAGGGTTGAGAGTCACTCATTGCGACCTGCTCCTGATTTCAGATTGATTACTAATGCGCCGCGCTGATGGCTTTTTGAACGAGCAGTTCCACCCGGCAATCGCCCATCACTTTTTTGATCGAATCGGTCAGTTCGGGCGTGACGTTCACGCGGACGAACTGGTTTGGCTGGACGCGCACAAGGGAGCCGTCTTCCATCTTCACCTCGAATATGATCGCGCAATCGCCGCGATGGCTGTCTAACAGATCATAGAGCTTTTCGAGGCGTTCGCTATTGATCGACTGAACGCCGAAGTTCAAAACCACAGTGCGTGCCGACCGCTCGCGTATGTTTTCAAGCGCCTGCAATTCATCGGCGATTATGGTCATCGAGCCGCCGTCGTCTATCTCCAAGCGCCCCTTGACGAGCACCGCCGCATCGTTTTCAATCAGCCCGCTCGATTTGCCGTAGGTGTCAGGCCAGGCAACGACCTTGACCGAACCGAACTGGTCTTCAAGCTGAAACAGTCCGAAGCGGTCGCCCTTCTTCGTGGTGCGGACGTTCAGCTCCATAACCACGCCGCCAATCGTCACCTGCGCGCTGTGATGAAAACTCGACAGACGGTCAACGTCTGCATTGGCGAAGTCTTCGAGCGCCATCCGGTAACGCTGGAGCGGATGGCCCGATATATAAAAACCGAGGGTCTCTTTTTCGCCCTTGAGCAATTCCTGATGCGACCACTCTTCGACATCGGGGAGGGGCGGGTCCGCGATGGGCATGGAAGATGCGAGCGCGCCGAAGAGGTCTACCTGCCCTGTGGCTCGCGAGCGTTGCAATCGCTGACCGCCCTCTATGGCCGAATCAATCGTGGCGAACAACTGCGCGCGGCGGCCTTTGAGCGAATCGAACGCGCCCGCGCGGATCAAGCTCTCAAGCACGCGCTTGTTGACTGCGCGAGAGTCCACGCGCTCCGTGAAATCGAATATGGATGTGAACGGGCCGCCCGTGTTGCGGGCCTCTATTATGCAGGATACGGCCGACTGGCCTATGCCCTTTATGGCCGCGAGGCCGAAGCGTATGGAGTTGCCGTTCGCAGTGAAGTTATCTAGGCTTGCATTCACATCGGGGGGCAGTATCTCTATGTTTTGAGCGCGCGCTTCGTTGATATATTTGACGACCTTCGCCGTGTTGTTCAATTCGTTAGACAACACCGCTGCCCAGAAGTGCGTCGGGTAGTGCGCTTTCAAGTAGGCGGTCTGATAGGCGAGGTAGCCATATGAAAAACTATGCGCGCGGTTAAAAGCATAATCAGCAAATCCCTCGAAACTCTGCCAGAGCTTTTCGAGCTTCGCCCGGTCGTGGCCGCGTTCGGTTGCCTGCTTGAGGAATTTCTCTTTGTGCTTGTCGAGTTCTTCGCGCTTCTTTTTGCCCATCGCGCGGCGCACCAGATCCGCTTCGCCTAGCGAGTAGCCCGCAAGCTTCTGGAAGACGGCCATGAGCTGCTCCTGATAAGTACAGATCCCCAGAGTATTGCCCATGACCTCTTTGAGTTCGGGGAAATCATAGCGCACCTTCTTTCGCCCGTGACGACGGTCTATGAAGTCGTCTATCATTCCGCTGTCAATCGGGCCGGGCCGGTATAGCGCGTTCAATGCGGAGAGGTCTTCCAATCCTTCGGGTTTCAGGCGGCGGCAGATGTCTTTCATCCCGCTGTTATGAACTATGAAGCCGTTCGCCAAAAAATTATTTCCCGGCGATTCCATCTTGATGTCGTAGGTCTGCTCTTCGCCTTCATAAGAGATACTCTTGATCGCGAGAAAGGAAGTATCGGGCGGAGTTTTGGGGCACTCCCATCGAACTATGTCACGGTATTGCATCTGCAATTCGGCAAATCGGGTTTTATCGATTATTACGAGTTGCTCTTGAGGATATTGCTTTTTGAAAAGGTCTATCTTCTCGGCGCTCTTGCTATCCATCCATCCTTTGATTTCGTACCAGCAATCGTGTTCAGGAACGAAGAAATCCGGAGCGTAAGTCAGTGTAGTTCCATCCGCGCGTGTGAGAGTGAACCGTCGCAACTCGTATTCATAAGAAAGTCCACAGTGGTTGAGCACACGGGCAAAGTCGGCTTCCCAGGAAGAGCGAACATAATGGCCGAGATCGCTACGATAACCTGCCGCCGAATAAGCCTGCGGACCTTGATGCGTCTTTCCGTACATGGGATTGCCTTTGCCTCTGAATCTGGCTGAGGCACGAGCGCGAAGTTCTGCCGCACGCTCGGGACCATGAATCTCTTCAAAATTTTTGCCCCTGTATTTTTTGTGTCCGCGCTTGAGGGCTGAATGCCATTCGTCGTAGCCGCTATCGTCCGGCGTGATGTTATAGTTCCAGGGGCGGTTGCCTTTATTGGCACGGGAGATTTTTTCACGCGCCTGCGGTTTGCTCGGATTCGAAGTGATTCGCGCAGCGCAAGCTTTGCACCGTACAACGTCTCGAACCATGGATTTGAGCGGCGCTTCGCAATCCATGCACACGCGCCGCGTGTAAAAGGCATCGGTCTTGAAAAGTATTTTGTCTTTCGCTGGATCAAGGTCGCCCAGTCGCACCCATCCCCGTTCGGTCAGGAAATGGTGATCCTCCGTAGCCTTGATAGTATAGTTGCCTTCGGCGATTATTCGATAAACCGGCCTGATGCCTGTGGCGACTATATCGAGCACAAGGTTTGAGTGGAACTTTCCTTCGTCGACATAACAGGATTTCAGGCGAAGGACGCCCTCTCGCCTGGATTTGGCGAACTGACCTTTCGCTTTCAGTGCGCAAGCCTCTTCGTAGAGTTGTTTTATAGTCCGCCTCGCCCCGCCGATTTGTGTCTCTCCTGTCAGGCAGCTCTCAAACTGGAATATCGCCTCCGTCTTCCCCTCAGCGAAAAGTTGCAGCGCTTCCCGGTCGTCGAGCGGGATATTCGATAGATCGACCGTTTCGCCCGTCTCGCGCTCTATGGATTTCAGGCAGTCATCGATGATTGTGAGCGTCGTCAGAGCCAGGAAGTCCATCTTGAGCATCCCGGTCTTTTCGAGATCGTTCATCGTGTACTGCGTCGTTATTTCATCGCGCGAGGTCTTTGAAACGGGAACAAGTTCATGAATAGGTTTGGGCGAGATTACCACGCCCGCCGCATGGACAGATGTGTGGCGCGAGCAGCCTTCGAGCCTTCTGGCTATCTCTATGACCTCTCTGACGCGCGAGTCCGTCTCTATGGCCTTCTTCAAATCGGGGTTCTGGTTTATCGCGTCTTCGATGGATACGTTGCGCCCGCGCACTGGGGGAGGAATCATCTTGGCGATCTTGTCGACCTCCGAGTAAGGCATCTCCATCGCGCGGCCCACATCCTTGATGACCGCTTTCGACGCAAGGGTTCCGAACGTGCTGATCTGCGAAACGTGATCGCGTCCGTAATAATCTGCGACGTAGTTGATGACCTGCTGCCGGCCGCGCACGCAAAAATCTATATCTATGTCGGGCATGGAGACGCGCTCGGGGTTGAGGAATCGCTCGAACAGCAGGTCGTATTGCAGAGGGTCTATGTCCGTAATCTTGAGCGAGTAGGCTACAAGGCTGCCTGCCGCCGACCCTCGGCCCGGTCCGACGGGGATTTCGCTTTGACGGGCGTATTTGATGAAGTCCCAGACTATTAGGAAGTAAGCGGCAAATCCCATCTGAGTGATGATATTGATTTCGTGTTCGAGCCGCGCTTTGTAATCGTCGAGGTCGCATTTGCGGTCGGGGCGGTCCTTGATCGCCTGCCATCGCTCTTCAAGCCCCGCGCGGGCCATCTTTGCGAAGTAACTGTCTGTGGTCTCGCCTTCGGGCACGCGATAGATCGGCAGGTGGTTTTCCCCGCGAGGCAATTCAAGCTCGCACATCTCGGCTATGTGGACCGTGTTGAGGAGCGCTTCGGGTATGTCCTTGCCGAAGATGAGCCACATCTCTTTGGGCGTGCGGAAATAGAACTCGCCCTCCTTGTACTTGAGACCGCGCTTTTCGTTTACGGTCTTGCCCGCGCCTATGCATATAAGAATGTCGTGAGCGCGCCAGTCGTCGCGCATGAGATAATGGCAGTCGTTCGTGGCGACGAGCGGTATCCCTGTCTTCTTCGATAACGCGAGCATTCCGGGGATGACGGCTCGTGTCTCTTCTTCGAGACCGTGATTCTGGACTTCGAGGTAGTAATTGCCTTTGCCGAGGATGTCTTCGAACTCTTTCGCCTGAAGGGCGGCTTCGTCGAATTTATCTTTGAGCAGCAATGAAGACGGCACTCCCGACAGACAGGCCGAGAGCGCGACTATCCCTTCGCTGTGTTTGGCGAGCAATTCTTTATCTATGCGCGGTTTGTAATAATACCCTTCGGTGAATGCGAGCGACGAGAGCTTGACGAGGTTATGGTAGCCCTGAAGGTTTTTCGCGAGCAGAATGATATGATTGGTTCCGCGTTCGGCGGTCGCCTCGCCCCGGTCGGTGTGCCTGCCTTTGGCGATATAGGCTTCCATGCCTATGATGGGCTTTATGCCCGATCCTCTCATCTCATTGTAAAAAGAGATCGCGCCGTACATATTGCCGTGATCGGTGACGGCGACGGCACGCGCGCCGGTCTCTTGCGCTCGCCGGGCAAGAGGCTTTATCTGTATCGCCCCGTCGAGAAGACTGAAATCGGTATGAAGGTGAAGATGCACAAAATCTTTTTCGTTCATTTTTCTTTTCTTTGACAGAGTTAGGAATCGTTCTCGCGGGCGAAACCCCCCGCCCGAGACCTTATCGGGTCTCACTTTTATGCAACCAGTTATGCGACACGCCTGCTTTCAAGAAACGATTCATCCAAAGGAGGCTGTTGATTCCACGCGCGGCGAATATAGCACAATGCGACTGATCGTGTACACCACAAATTGTAGGGGTACGAATTCCAGGCACAATATATCAGCTATCAGCCGTCAGCCGTCAGCTATCAGCCGTCAGGGCAAGTATTCAACCAGCGATAACACGGATATCACGGAAAATATCTGAGAAATCTGTGTGATCTGTGGTTCGAAACTTTTGACTGATCGTCAGTAGCTGATGGCTGAAGGCTGATAGCTGATAGCTGAACCGAGCCGCCGCCTACGAAGTGAACTATCTCTATTTTGTCGCCTTCGGAAAGAAGGGTTGAGTTCCATTCGGATCGTCTGATTATTTTATTATTCACCTCGATGGCGAGGCGTTCCGGTTTCAGGCCGAGGAAATCTATAAGGCCGGAGACGGCCAGGTCATTTGCTATAACGGTTTCTTCTCCATTTATAACGACGGTCAAGTTGGTCTCTCCACAAGTGAACGGGACCGGGCAAACGAAGGAAGACTCTTTTCCTCAAAGGGAAGACTCTTTTCCTCAAAGGGAAGACTCTTTTCCTCAAAGGGAAGACTCTTTTCCTCAAAGGGAAGACTCTTTTCCTC
>JAKEHD010000375.1 GCA_022615215.1 Blastocatellia bacterium | reverse complement strand
GTCGCGTAATCGCGCAGTCGCGTAATCGCGCAGTCGCGTAATCGCGCAGTCGCGTAATCGCGCGGTCGCTCATAGTCGGGCGCTTTGCGTATAAATATCTTTAGCGCAAAAGGGCGAAGAACGCAAAGACGCATGGCGGCAGGGTAAGGAGATTACTTGATGTCGAGCACTGAATTGAGGCCGCCGTGATCGTCAGGCTCTTTCAATCCGTTGCTTGGGTCTTCGACCCATCGCCGGCAGTTTACGACGAACTTGTAGGAGTAGCGGCCGGGCGAAGGGACAGGGATTTCCGCGCGCCAGACTCCTTTCCCGTCTCTCTTGAAATTTGCGCGCTCAGGATCCCAATCGTTGAAATCGCCCGCGAGCGACACGCTCTCTGCCGCGTCGTTGTGATAGAAAAAGACCAGTTGATCTGCTTCTATGAGCGGCGGGCGGAAGTAATCATTGTCGAGCGGCTGCTGCTGAGAAGCGGCCATCTCGACGGCCTGGCGCGCTCTGAGTACGCCATAGCCCTGCCACATCAAGGGCGCTCCGGCTATGCGGCTCGCGGTCGAAATCAATATGTGCTTGATGGCACCGGGCGATAGCGTAGGGTTCGCTTCAAGCATCTGCGCTATGACGGACGAGACTATCGGCGCGGCGAACGAGGTGCCGTCAACATGCTGATAGTGCGCGGCGACTATCTTGTCTTCTTTGATCGCAGTCTCTATGGCGGCGCGAATAGTTTCGGCGCTCTCGCCTGCAAGCGCCTGCGGCAATCGCGCTCTCTGCCAGGCTTCGCGTGCAGCCTCGCTCGTCTCCGAATCGGGGTCGGCATAAAGATTTTCATAAAGATTTCTTTCTTCGACCGTGCGGGCGAGGCGCGTGAGCAGATAATCGGGCTGGGCTTCGAGAAAGGAGAGCGCCTCGGCCCTGTCGTAGAGATCGGTGTCGGGCAGAACGGGAGCGGCTATCCATATTGCGGGCGCTATGATTTCGGGCTTGACTATGCCGTCGGCGGTCGGGCCGAAGCTCGAACAGTATATGCCGAAGTCTTCCTCTCCAAGCTGGTTCTTGTCGTCGTAGCCGCCCACCGTAATCACCGAAGGCGAATTGGCAGGCGGGCGCGTATGGTGATCGGGAGTGCAGCCTGTATTGCCTGCTGCCGCGACCACGACCAGCCCTTTGCTTATGGCCTCTTCGGCCGCGCGGTCTGCGAGGCTCTCTTTATGCGGAATGTCTTCGTCCCCGCCGAGCGATATGTTGACCACGCGGATGTCGTAGCGATCTTTATTCTCGATGACCCAGCGTATGCCGCTCGCTATATGCTCTTCCGTGATGCGGCCCTCCGCGCCCACCTTGACGAGGACTACCTGCGCGTCCGAGGCTATCCCTCGATAGGCTCCGTCCGAGAGATGGCCGTTTCCGGCGGCCACGACGGAGGTTTGCGTACCGTGCCAGTCCCATGACTTGGGCGCGCCGTATTGGTCGAGCGTAGCGCGGCGACGGGATATGTCTTCGAAGGCGAGTATGCGATTTTCAGGCTCGGTAAGATCCGGATGCGGATAGAACCCGGAATCGAGAAACGCGATTGTCACTCCCTTGCCCGTGAGATGGCTGGCTGCTCCGAGTCTCATCGGCGCAGGTATGACGCTGAAACGATTCTGCCCGTGCGAGTGGTTATGATGGCCGGAGCCATTCGCTTTTTTCATAGAAACATCTCCCTGACTTGACGCTCCCGTAGGGGAAGCCATCATAGCACCTTCCGCGATCTTTTTGGCAATGATTTTCGGCGTGATTGCTTCGAGTAAACCTGAAGCAGGTTCCCGCCCTGCCAACTCTTCGTCGAGTAAAAGGCAAGCTGTCGGGTCGAATCTGTAGGCTAGATATTATAATTCACAATCAAAGCGAAATGAACCTGGCAATGATTTGTAAATGAATCCGTTATGTTTAAATATAAATCTTGATATTACCGCATTTAACGCGCAGTGAGTCAGGATTTGACTTGTTGTTTCAAGCCTGTTATAAAAGAAGCGCGAGTAGAAATAATGATTAAATACCAAATACCGGAGAATTGGATTAAATACAACCCCCTGGCTTTGGTCAATGAGCTAACGGATGCCAAGGCGGCTGTGATTTCTTTAACGACTACCCCCTATCAGAAAGTGTGGACAGATAAGCTACAGCATATACAATTAAAACGCGAAGTAGCCGGAACTTCTCGCATAGAAGGGGCGGACTTTACCGAAAACGAATTGGAAATAGCTTTACGCGAATCTCCTGAAGAACTACTGACGAGATCACAAAGGCAAGCGCATGCTGCCGTTCAAACATATCGCTGGATCGCAACTCTACAGGATGACTATCCGATCGATGCTGATCTCATTCGGGAAGTTCACCGCAAGGTAGTGACCGGCGCTGATGACGACCATTGTGAGCCAGGACATATTCGTCAGCGGGATCAGAATGTATCTTTTGGACTGCCGCCACATCGCGGGGCAGAAGGTGGCGAAGAATGTGAAGTAGCATTTGCCGAATTCAGCCAGGCAATACGGCACGAGTTTAAAGGACACGATTTATTAATACAGGCTCTTGCGTTGCATTATCATTTCGCCGCTATGCACCCTTTTCTTGACGGAAATGGACGAACCGCACGCGCGCTTGAGGCTCTCGTACTACAAAGGGCGGGTTTGCGAGATGCATTATTTATAGCCATGTCGAATTATTATTATGACGAGAAAACAGCGTATCTTCGAGCGTTGTCAGAGGTGCGAGCCAATGATCATGATCTAACCTCTTTTTTGAAGTTCGGCTTACGAGGAATCGCCTTGCAATGTAAGCGCCTGTTCGGTGAAATCCGAAACAATGTCGCCAAGGCACTATTTCGCAACATGATGCATGATTTGTTTAACCGGCTTGAGTCTCCAAGGAAGCGTGTCATAAAAACGCGGCAGATTGAGATTTTAAAAATCCTTTTAGAAACTGATGAGATGCTTTGGGAGGATTTCCGTAAGCGAACATCAAGTCTTTATAAATCATTGCGCCGTCCTTCCAATGCCATGATTCGAGATCTCGGTTCTTTAATCGAGCTTGGTGCCATAAGTTGGCACAAAGACCCTCTTCGCATTAGCATCAATCTTGACTGGCCTGCACAAATTACTGAGTCTCATTTCTTTGAGGTTATCAAGCGGCTTCCAAAAGCGAAGCCACCTTCTTTTGGTTTTTAGGTTGCAATCGAGAGTATGGCTCCATGTGCAATCGCCCAATTTACCATGATACGGAGGAGTCAGATATTTGGCTCCAGCTTTCCACAATCAACCTGCTCCATGAGGCCGTGCCTCTATTTTATACCTCTTGATACGGGCATTTAGCGCGTGTTAGACTCAGGTTTGATGCACCGCCTGATTGACCGCTATTTGCTGCGAGAGATCGTTCCGTACTTATTGCTCAGTCTGATTTTGCTGACGGCGATAATCTTCTCCCATGATGCAAGCCGTTTTTCGGAATTGCTGGTTGTGGCTTCCCGCAAGGGGCTGCCTATGGAGGCGCTATGGCGAGTGCTTGCGGCGCTCATTCCGGGAATACTCATATTCACTCTGCCCATATCGCTTCTGATAGGCACGCTCGTCGGGCTTGGCAGGCTTTCGGGCGACACCGAACTCGTCGCCCTCGGCGCGAGCGGCGTGAGCCGCCTGAAGATACTCAAACCTGTGGTGGCGCTAGGGCTTGCGATCAGCGCCATAATGCTCTACCTGACGTTCAACGTATTGCCGCGCTCGATTCGCAATCTCAACGACCTGAAGGCCAATCAGTCGCTGATCTTTCAGGGACTCAATAGCCAGATCAAGCCCCGCGTCTTTGAAGAGAGCTTTCCTAAAAAAGTCCTCTACATCGAGGACATAGACCGCGCCCAAAATATATGGCATAACATTTTCCTGGTCGACATAGACGGCGATCAGGACGACATGAAGATATGGACCGCCACCTCCGGCTCGCTCCGCCAGGGAGAGCAGTCCGAGATGCCTGAGATGCATCTCCGACAGGTGATAACACACCAGACGAGCCGGACCAGGTCCGATGATCCGAAAAACCGGGAACAAGAAGGGTCGGAAGAGTCCGACTCTGAAGAGGCTGATTCGGACGACGGCGAGACGGATTCGAGCGCGACGCCTTCCGATTCTTCGCAGAAGAAAGGCAGGAAGAAAAACCGCAGCCAGCAAACTTATACGGCCGGCTATTTCGCGGAGATGACCCTCGGAATAGAGGTCTCCGAAGAAAAGAAGGACGAAGCAGTCGGCGCACAGCAAAAGCCTCGCCGGGTCGAGGAAATGGAATGGGGTGAGTTGCTCGGCTTCACTCCGCCCGCGTCGGATTATCTGGAGTGGCGAGCGGAAGTGCATAAACGTATCGCTCTGCCCGTGGCCTGCCTTGTATTCGCGCTGCTGGGCGTGGGATTCGGAATAAGCAACGTGCGCACAGGCCGCTCCTTCGGATTGCTCCTGGGGCTAGCCATCACGATAGTTTATTACCTTCTGGCCCTGACCGGACAACATGCAGCCGTAAACGGCCGTGTGCCGGTCTGGCTCGGACTCTGGCTGGCCAACATCATCCTGACAGTGATCGGCGTGCTCGTGATCCTCGTTCAGCGCCGTCCAGGGTCGGATGCCCTCAGCGCCATCTCAAGCCTTCGCCACATCTGGCTACCTGTGAAAGAAGACGCCACAGAGCAGAGAGCGGAAACGAGGCGGGGGGCAACCAAGCAGGGGAGCAGGGGGGCAGGGGAGCAGGGGAGCAGGGAAGCACCTCAGCACCTCAGCACCTCAGCACCTCTTCACATCTCTTCTCGCAGCTACCGCCTGCCACAACTGATCGATAGGCTTGTGCTGTCGGACCTGGCGCGATTCTTCTTCTACATACTCGGCGGGTTTTCAGTGCTGTTCATAATAATAACGCTCTTTCAGTTGCTCAACAGCATCACCCGCAACAATATCGAATGGACGGTGGTAGCGAACTACCTGCTGTTTTTGCTGCCGATGATAGTCAATTACATGGTACCGCTCGCGGCGCTGGTCGCCGTGCTGGTGACGTTCGGAATTCTACAGAAGACCAGTCAGGTAGTTGCGCTCAAGGCTTCGGGGCAATCCATATATCGTCTGGCCGCGCCCGTCGTGCTGCTCTCCGTGATGCTTTCGGGCCTTGTGTTTCTCAATCAGGATTACATCCTTCCGTTTACCAACAGCCGGCAAAACAATTTGCGCCATTTGATCCGCAGCGGACAGGAGCCGCCGCAAACCTTTTATCAAACCACCAATCAGTGGATATTCGGGTCGGAGGGTAGTCCCGACTCGTCGCGCATATACAATTATGCCTATTTCGATATGACGAACAACGCCTTCGCCCGATTGAACGTGCTCGACCTTTCGAGGGAACCTTTCGGCATCAAGCGGCGGCTTTACGCCCGCCGCGCCGCGTGGGACAGCGCCCGTCAGGAATGGGTGCTCGAAAACGGCTGGGAGCGGCGGTTCGAGGGCGAACGCCTCATCGCTTACGAACATTTCAAAGAGCGAAGAGAGAAATTCCCCGAGCGGCCCGATTATTTCAAGAAAGACTCGCGCGGGTCTTCTTCGATGACGCTGGTCGAATTGCGACGTAAAATCGAAGACCTTTCGCAGTCGGGCTTCGACGTGCTCGATCTCAAGATCGCCTTGCAGAGCAAGATCGCCTTCCCGCTCGCCTGTTTGATTATGGTGCTCGTAGGGCTGCCTTTCTCTTTTTCGGTGGGCAAACGCGGCGCGCTCTATGGCGTGGCCCTCGGCATAGGGATAGGACTCTGCTACTGGGGGCTTCTCGGTCTGTTCGAGCAGATGGGGCGCTACGAGATGCTGCCGCCGATACTCGCCGCCTGGGGACCGAACATGCTTTTCGGCACGGGCGGGCTATATCTGTTACTGACTTCGCGCACCTGAAGCCCTTTCGGAAAAGATGAGGGATTCCGTGTAAGGATGAAGGATGAGTCTCCTCTATAGCTTCGCTTTTCATCCTTCATCCTTCTCGCCGAAGCCTTCATCCTTGCTCAAGACCCCCCTTTCGAGAAGCATGTTTGCAGCCGATGAGCTATTTATGCCCTTAGGTGATTTTCGTGAAAACGGCCCGATTCTTCCTATATATTGTGCCTGGATTCATTTCAACAACTATATTTAGGATCGGATTCAGGGCCGCTTTGCGGAAAGCGATGGAAGGCCGGAGACCATCTGTATTTTTTCCTTTTCCAAAGCCGCTATAAGCAGTAGGATAGCTCGTATCGTAGATACCCCGCCAGGGCTTTCAGAAAGGATGAAGGATGAATCGATGGCTTCACTCCGGTTTTCATC
>JAKEHD010000374.1 GCA_022615215.1 Blastocatellia bacterium | reverse complement strand
GCTTGATGAAAAGTTTCAATCCATGCCGCGCAGAGTATAAAAGCTGGGGTAAAAGATCGCTTTCGCCGGGTGGCTATTATCATCCTGATGGAGCCATTCCGGCCTTGATGTCACTGATTTAATCGCTAAATACAATTGCCTGAGCGTCCGTTTTCAACGCGCGCGCAGCCTCGTGCGACTGGAGACCATGTCAGTAAGCCCCCCACAGATGATGGTCAGTTGTATGGTGCCGACCCGTAACCGGTGCCGCTTTGCCAGCCAGGCGATCTGGTACTTCCTGCGCCAGGATTATCCTCAAAAAGAATTGATCGCCCTTGATGATGGCGACGCTTGCGTCGGGAACCTGATCCCGAATGACGAGCGAATACGATACGTGCGGCTTGAGCATCGCCTCATGGTCGGAGCAAAGCGCAATCTCGGATGCCGGATGAGTCGGGGCGGCCTCATCGCCCACCGGGGTGATGATAACCGGATGTCTTCTGAAAGACTCAGCATACAAGCAACTCAGCTAATGGAAAGCGATGCGCTTGCATGCGGCGCGCGCAACTTGCGGCTTTCCTCGTGTCAGGCATAGCGCGGGCAGGAGCCTGGTCATGATAAAGGTCTGGCATCACTTTTTATGTCAGGGCGATGCCTTTCCCAGGAAAGGAGTGATCGAAGCTCTGGCCGATGCGGGTTTCGACGCCTGCCCCCTCGACCTCGATGCGCCTTCGGGTCGGGGCGTGCTCTTTTTCGATGAGATCAACGCGCGCGCCTGCGATCTTCTGCGTGAAGTCAGCCGCAACGGAATCGAGCGCATTCTGGCCATAGCCGTCTCGCGCTCGGCGCTGGCCCTGGGCAATGCATGGGAATTGCTGCGCGCCGGAGCTTCGGACGTGTTCGCGTGGGATCACTTCTCTGACCCCGCCGCAGAAGCGGCCGCGCGGTTCGAACGATGGGACGAAGTAGACAACCTCGTGCGTTCTCCATTGGTACAGAAGAGTCTCGTCGGACAGAGCCGCGCCTGGATTGCGGCGCTGCGCCAGATAGTCGAAGTTGCAAGCTTCACCTCCGCATCCGTCCTGCTGTTGGGAGAGAGCGGAACCGGCAAAGAAAAAGCGGCACGGCTGATTCATTCGCTAGACAACCGAGCAGGCAAGGCTGATTTCGTCGTGCTCGATTGCACGACTATAGTACAGGAGCTTTCAGGCAGCGAATTCTTCGGGCACGAAAAGGGCGCGTTCACAGGCGCGGTCGCCACTCGCGACGGAGCCTTCGCGCTTGCCGATGGCGGAACTCTGTTCCTCGATGAAATCGGAGAACTACCCCTCCCGCTTCAGGCGGAACTGCTCAGAGTCGTGCAGGAGCACACATACAAACGAGTGGGCAGCAACCTGTGGCGACGAGCTGATTTTCGACTCATCTGCGCGACCAATAGAGATTTGCTGAGAGAGATAGAGCAGGGGCGATTTCGCCGCGATCTCTACTCGCGCATCGCAAGCTGGCCGTGCAAGCTTCCGCCGCTGTGCGAGCGCCCCGAAGACATCCTCCCTCTGGCGCGACACTTCATCGGCGAACTCTACGATGGAGATAGCGTCGAGCTCGACGAGCCTGTGCGCCAATACCTGCTCGAATGCCGATACCCGGCCAATGTGCGCGACCTCAAGCAACTGGTCGCCCGAATGGTCTACCGTCACGTCGGGCCGGGACCGATCACCCTCGGCGACATTCCCGAAGAAGATCGGCCTTCGACAGAATCCGCTTTTGAGAACTGGTGCGATGCGTCTTTCGAGCAGGCCGTGCGGCTCGCGCTGGCCCAAGGGTTCGGGTTGAAGGATATTGGCCGCACAGCCGAAGAGACCGCCGAACGAATCGCGGTTGATGAAGAGAATGGGAATCTGCAACGCGCCGCGCAAAGATTGGGCGTGACTGATCGCGCGTTGCAGATACGTCGCGCCGCAAGGCGAAAGACGAGAGATTCCTAGCCTGTCGGGTTGAGCGAATGACCGTCATAAGGGAAACTGCTCCCCCGACCAGGGATCGGATGGTTCGACCTGATCCACATCGAACATTTTGCTTCGCTTGACAGAAGTATCATCGGGCGCGAAGGCCGCAGGCGCAGAATGAATATATTTTATTGACCGCGAGCCGGCCTTCGAAGTCAGGCGAAGAAAATTCCCGCCCATTACGAGTCGCTCATCCGGCTTGCTCAGACCGAGCGCGCGAATCTTGGCAAGCTCCAATCCGGGATGAAGCCACGGGCCGTCGGAGCCGAAGAGAAGCTTCCGAGATCCGGCCCGCTTCACCGCCTCTTCGAGCAGGTCGAATCGGCGCACGCCCGCCGTGTCGGCGAAAACGTTTGGGTGGCGCGCGAGGTGGTCGATCAGAGCGTGCTGCGCGCGCCAGTCGTCCGAGAAGCTTCCCAGGTGCGGAATGATGAACGACACTTCCCGGTATTCGGTCGCGAGCAATTCGACTATCGAGACCTCGCCCATCACGTCATAGAGCACAGGCAGAGAGAAGGCGCGCGCCGCTTCGCAGATTTCGCGGGTGATTCGACCGTCGTGGCGATGTACTTTTATTCCGCAAAAGCCGAACTCTTCGACCCCTTCCCGAACCATTGCGCCAATGCGCCCGCGATCGCGCTCTGGATGGACGAATACGAACCCATAGAAGCGATCGGGGCGGCTTGCGACGATGCGCGCCACTTCGCGATTGGCCGCCGAGTAATCGGAATGAAAAGCGGCAAGGAGCGCCGTTCGATCGATGCCCGCGCGCGAGGCTCGGCGAAGATATTTTTCAAGCGGGGCCGACGTGTCCCACGGGCCTGTCAGCCCGTCACCCTTCCCCGCGTGGCAGTGGCAATCGATGATCATTTGTCAGACCTCCCGCGACTTCTTTCATGAATCGGATGGAAGTTGCTACAGCGTTATGGAAATTGGGCAGGTGAAACTTTTCATTCGGCGCGTGCATTCGATCATCCGGCAGCGCAAATCCCATCAGCACGGTCGGAACGGAAAGCATCTCTTCGAAGACGCTCACGACAGGAATCGTGCCGCCTGATCTCAGGAGCACAGGGCGCGCGCCGAACCCTTTTTCATAAGCCGCAGCGGCAGCGCGCATAGCCGGATGACGATGATTGATGCGAGCAGGTCTCGCTTTGAAACTCGTGCGAACCGTCGCGCGAACAGTATCGGGCGTGACCTGTTTTATGTGACGGCGAAAAAGCCGGTCGATCTCTTCAGGTTCCTGGTCCGCGACGAGTCGGAAATTGATCTTTGCCAGAGCGCGAACGGGTATGACCGCTTTGACTCCCTGTCCCTGATAGCCGCCTGTCATTCCGTTGATCGTGAGCGCAGGGCGGATGGTGGTCCGCTCGTAGAGGGTAAACCCCGGCTCGCCCCACCCCTGCGCGGCCCGAGCATTGCGGAGAATCTCTTCGTCCGAAGGGCCTGTGCGCGCCAGATAATCGCGCTCCTCGTCGCTTATCACTCGCACGCGGTCGTAGAAATCCGGTATCGTCACTCGCCCGTTGCGGTTGTGAAGAGAGGCCAGGATTTCGCTCAATGCTTGAATCGGATTATGAACTGCTCCGCCGAAGATGCCGGAATGAAGATCGACCTTCTGCCCCCGCACTTCGAGTTCGAGGCTGAGCGCGCCTCGCATCGCGTAGGTGAGAGCCGGGCGGTCGGGCGCAAGCATCGGCATGTCGGACATAACAGCGACATCTGCGGCGAGCCTGCGCCTGTATTGCGACAGAAAGGGGATAAGACTTGCGCTCCCGATCTCTTCCTCGCCTTCGAAGATGCACTTCACGTTGAGCGGCAGTGCGCCTTCGGTTTGAAGATATGATTCCATCGCCTTGACGTGAGCGAACATCTGGCCCTTGTCGTCGCTTGCCCCGCGCCCGTAGAGATCGTCGCCGCTGATGGTCGGCTCGAAAGGCGGCGAGCGCCACTCCTCAAGCGGGTCGGGAGGCTGAACATCGTAGTGCCCGTAGAAGAGCTGGGTCGGCCGCCCCACTGCATGTAGCCAGTCGGCATAGACGAGCGGATGGCCCTCGGTTCGTATGACCTGAGAGTGTTCCATGCCGATTTGCCGCAAGTGCTCCGCCAACCACGCGGCGCACGCTCGCAAATTACCGGCATGCTGAGGCTGCGCGCTGACGCTCGGGAAACGGATGAAGTCGATCAACTCCGTCACAAAGCGATTGCATCGGGATTGAGCGTAGGTAAAAACGCGCGAGGAGATCGGAACCAAATCATATCTTTTCATCGTTTCGACCCTCGAAAGCGTCAGTCCCGGCGTCTGGAAGCGCGACAATATGGCAGCCCGGTGAAATCAATATCCATTTCGCATAACGTGCCGGCCTTTGCGCTTCAGGCGCGGACGAGCCTTCCCGACTCTATCTTGTATAAGACCGCATTTGCCGGGTATCTCTCGTTTCCGGAAAGCACTGTTCGAATCATGTTATCCCGAAGAATGATCTTAGCTCCTGAAACTCCTGGGACTTCCACGTACCAGCTATAGTTTCCCACAGCCTCAGGGGGAGCGTTCATTCCCAGAAGCTTGTTGATACGGCTCTGGATTAATCTGAGGTGCGAGGGATCGGGAAATCTCCCGGCTCTGCTCTGAAGGTGCTGCCTTGCGATTGAATCGATAGTGATTTTCGTCTCCGACTCCATCTCGGAATGCCAGGGAGCCTCAAACACCTCTGCATCGAAGATGTCTTCCTGATCTCTTCTTGCTTTTACTATGCCGGTGAGGTCAAAGCTTTTACTGATTGTTCCCAGATTTTGTCTCGTGGTTGTCTTGATGGTAATCGCCGTATTGGGCAAAAGAGTAACGGGCTCAACCTGGTAGTTTCCTTTTAGATGAGTATTGTGCTTTTTGATGAAATACTGCTCAAGCACCGGTATCAACTGCCTGGCAGATGTCACCTGTCGATTGGGAAGGCTCGTCGAATTTTTTTTTCTTTGGACCAACAAAAAGCCGCCACAGTTTTCAATCTTTGTGGGGATTAGCCAGGTAATCCTTATGTTCCTGGGCGTCAGATCGCCTGCCTTAAATCCGAGATCTTTCAAGGCCAGAGCGCGGCTGCGAAAGCGGCCCCATATACCGCCATATTTACTCTCAGCCTTCCCAACATACCATATCTCGCCGTTCACATGTATAAAATAGATGCCCGGACTTCGCGGCCTTGATGCCCTGAATTGGCGCAGAGTCTTATTACTTACCACTCGAACATATACTGTGCATGACCCCGAGATTGCGAACTCGCGCTCATATTGATCGCTTCGACGGCCGAGGGCGATCTCTTCGTCAAAGTAGACCTCAAAAGGTTCCGCCTCAAAAGTGAGAGAGTAATTCATAATTCACCTCCATTATTTCTCTGTGAATCTGCTGCGAGGGGTCCGAACCTCGAAGCGCGTCAACTCCTCTTTATTTTTCGCGTCGCGCCTGCCAGCGCCTCGACTGCCCGACTGATTTCGCTCGGAGTGTGGCGCGCGGTGATGATGAAACTGATTCGCGCGCCCTCTCCGTTGCGGGCCTGATGAAGGACTGTTCTCACGCCCGCGCGGAGCAATCTCTTGTGAAGCGTTGTAGCATCAAGTCCCTTCACCCGTGCGAGCGTCTGAACAGGAAAGAGTCCGCCTGTCGCGGCAAATCCCGCTTTCCTGATCTGTCTTCGAAAGCGGCTCACGAGGCCGGCGAGTTGCAATCGCATCTCGTCTCCCCGCTCGATGTTCAAATCGAGCGCTCGCTCGGCGGCGCTGATCGCGGCAATCGAAGGGGGACTCGTGTGAACGCGAGTCTCGCTCCTGGTTTCAAACAGCCGCACCATCCTTTCGCTTCCGCTCAACACCGCGAGCGGAGAGCCGAAGCCTTTCGCAAGCGAACTGATGAGCAGAATGTCCGGCCCGGATAAATCGCTCCAGCGGAGCATGCCGCCGCCGCCTCTCCCGTAGGGCGCTCGCCCGTCCGGTCCCTGGCCTAGTATGCCGAGCGCCTGCGTGTCGTCGAGTATGAGATAGCCGCCCCGTGCGCGCGCGCATTCCAGATAATCGTCTATGGGAGCCGACCTGCCGCAGCCGGGGCAGTATCCGTCGGCCACGATCAGAGGCCGTAGTCCGTTTGCAGCGTCTCGCCTCAACTGCTTCAACAATGTTTCCGCGTCGTGATGAGGAAATTTGCGCACGGGCACCCCGCGCGCTGCCGTCGCTTCGGCTCCCCACCGCGCGATGGGGTAAACGCCCGCATCCAGGTATATAGCCACCTTGCCGCCGGAGAGCACGCCAAACAGATCCCAGAAGAGATGCAGCGTCGACGGAGCAAGCAGAGCCTGCTCGCAACCCTGTAGAGCCGCCAGCCTGCGGGCCACTTCACGCGAGCCAGGCGGTGATTGGAGCGCGGCAGGCCGCCCGGTCGTGAGACTTGCCCACGAACCGAGCGACCGGCTCGCATGCCGCATTCCCAGGTAGAGCGCAGAAGTGAAGTCGAGCACCGGCGATTCTTCTCATCTTGATTGGCGTTGTTGCAAACTCAAACGGTTGCGCAGATGAACAGACGGCTGAAGGTAGCGTTCGGCTGCCTGACGCGTGTCGGTCACTTCGGCCGTCATATCGACTCCCGTCACCGCCCGATACGAGTGTATGTAGCCCTGAATCTCCGGTCGCCAGAATCGCGCCCAGTTGGCCCCCTGCATTGGGTCATTGACCGTGCTCCACGCGCCGAAGCGAATGGAGAGGAGTATCTGTTCGCCGAACCTGCCAAGCGCGTTGAACTCTCTGGAGGACACATCCGTCCACCCCTGCAATTTCTTCATCGCGTCGACGCGATCCATCCACGGCTCAGGGTAGGCCACCATGATGCGTGTGGGCAGGAACTCGCGGAATTCGGGCCGCGCAAGTATCCACTGCTGTACGAGCATCTCCTGGCGCGCGGTCGAGGGCAGGTCGCCGAACTGATTATGCGCGCCCTCGGTGAGCAGGAAGTGAACTTCGCGAAGGGCGTTGAGAAGCGGGAACCCGTCGGCGATCACCGTAGTGTCGTCGTCTTCCTTGAAGAATATCGAGGTGAGGTAAAGCAGGTTGTGGAACGCTTCAAGGAATTTCGACCGGGAGTCGGCTCCGCGCATCTCAGGCACGGCCTTGCCATAAAGTGACAGCCCGTAGTGGTGATCGTATTCATAAGCGCGTCGCAGGACGGTCAATCGATGCTGCTCGTCCTGAATGTGCCCCCAGAGGAGATTGTTGAGCGGGCGGAGCGGATCGATTTCGAGCATGGCCAGCGGGTCATAATCTCCGCGACTGCGAACGTTCTGGAAGCGGTTGCTCAGAGCGTTCATCGTCTGCACGAGCATCCCTTCCTCGTGCCAGTAGGACCATATCAGTTCGAGCAGACACGGTTCGGTGAGCTTGGTCCTCAGTATGCCGAAGCACTCTTCGGGCAGATCGGCGTCTTCAGCGGCGAATATGGAGTTCTTGAGCCGCCCCTGATCGCGCAGCTTTTCGCGAATCAGCGCAAGGTAAGGAAGGGTCTGATCACGCGTGCCGTTGACGGTCTGAAGATAGTTCTGCCACAGGGCGTTGAGCGCGTTGATATCGATCGTTCGATCCAGACTCATGTGACTGAGCAGATCGTTGAGATCATCATTGGTAAAGTCGGGCTGCGCGAGAAAAACGCCGCAGTTGACCATCAGAAACGCCTCGGTGGCGACCTTCAGCAGCCGGTAGGCATCCGTGTCGTTATAGGGCAGGAATCGTCTTTGGCGCAATCTGTTAAACTCTTGCCGGACTTCCTGCCCTCCGACCAACGGCAGATCGATTCCGCACAGTACAAGCTCCATGAAGCGATTGTAGTTGTTGAAAGAGATGGAATCGGTGCTCTTTCGGATGACCGCCCAGAGAGCCAGGTCCGTAGTGGGAGCCGTAGCAGTGCGGCGGAGCGTCACTGCCAGATTACCGCCGATGTTTTGCACGGGCGGAGGCAAAACCGTGACGCCGAGATTCGATTGAATATAGGCATCGAACCGGTCGCTCAGTTTCCCTGTGATATGGAGATAGCCCGCCTGATTGGATGTGTGTACGTATATCTCGTTCGGATCGGCTGACTTGATGATGGGAGCGCCGCCGCTCGGCTGGAACAACATACCGACCGGGTTTTCCTTCAGGTAATCGCTCGACAGTTTATGGCTGGCCAGGAGCCTGACGGTCTTGCCAGCAATGACGACATCGCAGGGCGTCATGGTGCAGTCATCCCCTTTAACGAAAGACTCGACGGCGAAGCCTATGCAAAGTGGAACCGGGACGACTTCCACGCAATTCTCACGGACTTGGACCTCCTGCTTGAAGGTCTGCCCGAAAGCCTCGACCTCGACGCCATAGGATCCCGGATCGGTTTCGAAGCGACTCTCACCTTTCTCATTGGTCCGAGTTTGATATACCGGCTCCGGTCTGTACTGATCGGAGTCCCGCTTTCGGCCTCTCTTCTTCTCAACGACCTCCTGCTCGGCTGGTGCATAAGGCGCTGCCCCGGAATAGAAGTACACTCTTGCGCCTACGATTGGTGCGCCTGCGATTGGCGACTCGGTGTCGCATGAGTCGTGGACTTTGACAATGATCTTACCTTTGTAAACAGTTTCTTCCATAACTTTCTCCTTATTGCGCCATCACCAACTGACGACGCGACGGCGAGGGTAGCGCCCCGCATATTGCAGAAGTGTCTAAGGTGCTCCTCATAGCCCAGTATGTGAGCATCTCGGCCAGCGTCCGGCTTTCTCCTTCGGGGCTGATCTCGCCATCCATACGGGCCTGGCCCATAACGGCGAAGACCAGCGAAGGCGGCGCGCGCCGCACACGGTCGGGAGAAGCGCGCCAGGCTCGATAATGAGCAGCCAACCGGGCGGGTCGGCGATCTTCATCCACCAGGGCTTCCCTGAGCGATGCGCCCCGCAGCGATTCGGGGCGATGATCGGTGAGCAGAGAAACGAACTCTGGCATGATCGCTTCCAGGCGGGCGAGCAGATTCACTACTTCCTCGTCCAGCCCCGTGCGCGGATAGAACGACTCCCAGAGCCGGGCCAGATTCCTCCACTGCGGATGCGGATAGAGAGCGTCGCCCATTGCGCAACTCAACTTGACCCGCAACCACGGTATCGGATGGGGATCGTCCGGGTTGACGCGAAAAACGAAGTATCGCGGCAGGCTGACGATGGCCATAAGTCCGAGCGTCGAACTGATGCCGACTCTCGCAATGGCCCAGAAGTCGGCCAGTATCTCTGAAATCCATCGCTCCCAGAATTCCCATGCCGTATCTCCCTCTCCGCCTCGATGCTGCATCTGCTTGAGAACCGGTTTGAGCGATTCGACCAGGTTGAGCAGCGCCGATCCCTGATGACCCACCTCGTGGACCAGAGAGGATGCAATGCCGCTGCCCACCATGCGTTCTCGCGGAACACGGATTATGGCTACAGGGTTTTCGGCCCCTCCCGGCAACCGTGTGCGCGCCCGCCGAATCGCGCCGCCAGGACCTCTATCCAGATAGCAGATCACTGGCGGAGCATCATAGTAGTTACCCGGCAGAGAGAGAGCCTCCCTTGATGCAACATCGAGTCCCGACAACCAGACTCCGGTCTCGTGCTCGCTCCGCTGCGTGATGACATCCGCGAACAGGTCGAATTGCGACAGCACGTTGTTGAACCTCATCCGTAGCACCGTGAACCGTCTTTGCGCCTCTTCCGGTGTGGCCTGCGCGTCCGGTTCGTTGAGCCAGAGAAGATAGGTGTGAACGAGGTCGCGCAACTCGCGTCGCCCCTGCACCAGATATTGCTCGATGGCCGTCTGCGCACTGGGCGAGAGCGCGGCGGCCGGAACCATAGTCTCGTAGAGCACGAACGGTTTGACACGAGAAAGACGGGTGAGCAGGGCGCGAGCCTCCTGTTCGAGAAGCCACGAAGCCATTGTGCGCATGATTAGACTCCGTAAAGAATGATCTTTCGACCGCGACGAACCCATCGCCCGCTTCTCCCGGAGCCCGTTGCCACTCCTGCCGCCGAGCCGATCAATCCGGGAGCGAACTGTTTGGCCGCAGATGCGAAGGCAGACCTTGCCGCCGCCTGCGGCGGAGCGGAGGGCGGAGCCATCGCCGCCTTCTTTGCAGCCGTTCCCGCGAGACGGACGATCTGGCGAGCCACTTCGAATTCCTGGTCCTCGCCCGTCAGTCCTTCGAGTTCGAGGCCGAACAGCTTTCCAGCGCCCGATGCCAGCTTGCCGCCTATAGCCCCTCCGGCCGGGCCTCCGAAATAGGTTCCGACGGCCTTGCCGACCATCGGAAGAGCCTTCTTGGCCGCGCCCTTGAGAAGACCGCCGAGGGCCTTGCCTGTGGGCGATTTGATGAACTTGCCGACGGCCTGCGCGCCGCGCTTGATCAGCGAGCCGAGAAAATAGTCGAGTTCCGCTTCGTCTGTCACCTCGAGCAGTTCGACGGCGAACTCCATCTCTTCCGCTTCGGAGAACGGACTATCCGCTTCGCCGTAGAATTCCGACTCTCCCTCGAATGCGAATTCGAAATCGGACTCGTAAGCCTCGTAATCGGATTCAAGTTGTGTGCGATCTATGTCGTGCATAATTTCCTCCTTGTGAATTCATTGATATTGGCGAAGCAGATTGCTCCGCTCGATTTCGGTTAAGTACACCGTCAGCCGTCAGTCTTCAGCCCTCAGCCGTCAGTCTTCAGCCCTCAGCCGTCAGTCTTCAGCCCTCAG